>RFTM01000081.1 GCA_009923475.1 Gammaproteobacteria bacterium
GCGCTGCAGGCGGCGCGCGCTGTCTGCGAAGGTCTGCATGGCGCGATTACACACCATCCGCGCCGCGACCGCGACCGCATCGCCGCAGGACAGCCCGGCGGCCGGGGCGTAACATGCCTGCGCTCCCATGAAGACACCGACCCCACCCACACGCATCGTCATCGTCGGCGGCGGCGCCGGCGGCCTCGAGCTCGCCACGCGGCTCGGCGACACGCTCGGCCGCAAGGGCCGCGCCGAGGTCACGCTCATCGAGCGCGGCCGCACGCACTTCTGGAAGCCGCACCTGCACGAGCTCGCCGCCGGCACGGTCGACCTCGACGTGCACGAACTCGACTACCTCGCGCAGTCGCATTGGCACGGCTTCAAGTACCGCTACGGCGAGATGGTCGGGCTCGACCGCGGCGCGCGCGAGGTGCTGGTGGGCCCGGTGACGGACGAGGCCGGCGACGAGATCGTGCCCGCGCGGCGCATCGGCTACGACCTGCTGGTGCTCGCCATCGGCAGCCAGGTCAACGATTTCGGCACGCCGGGCGTCGCCGAGCACGCCATCGCGCTCGACAGCACGCGGCAGGCCGACCGCTTCCATCGCCGGCTGGTCAACGCCTTCCTGCGCGCGCACGCGCAGAGCGGGCCGCTCGAGCCCGGCCAGCTCGACGTCGCGATCGTCGGCGCGGGCGCGACGGGCGTCGAGCTCTCGGCCGAGCTGCACAAGTCGACCCGCGAGCTCGTCTCCTACAGCCTCGACAACATCGACCCGGACAAGCACATCCGCCTGCACCTCATCGAGGCCTCGCCGCGCATCCTGCCGGCGCTGCCCGAGCGCATCTCGGCCGCGGCGCGCCGCATGCTCGACGACCTCGGCGTCGAGGTGCACTGCGACGCGCGCGTCGCCGAGGTGCTGCCGAAGGCGGTGCGGCTCGCGGACGGCCGGACCATCGAGGCGGAGATGGTGGTGTGGGCGGCAGGCGTGAAGGCCGCGCCCTTCCTCGCGCAGCTCGGGCTCGCCGTTAACCCGCTCAACCAGATCCAGGTGGACGGGCAGCTGCGCTCGCCCGACGACCCCTGCATCTACGCGCTCGGCGACTGCGCCGCCGCGGCCTGGGCCGGCCATGAGGGCCGCAACGTGCCGCCGCGCGCCCAGGCCGCGCACCAGCAGGCGATGTACCTCGTCAAGGCGCTGCGCCGGCGGCTCGCCGGACGGGACTCGCCGCCCTGGCGCTACCGCGACTTCGGTTCGCTGGTGTCGCTCGGCGAGTACACCACCGTCGGCAACCTGATGGGCAACTTCGTCGGCGGAAATCTTTGGCTGGAGGGGCTGTTCGCGCGCTGGATGTACCAGTCGCTCTACAAGATGCACGAAGTGGCGCTGCACGGCTGGTGGCGCACGGCGCTCACCACCCTCGCCCGCCTGATCGCCGCGCAGACAGAACCGCGGGTGAAACTGCACTGATCGTCCCGCGCGCCCGCGGCAGCGAGGCGCAGCGCGGCGCGAACCACCAGCCGCGCCCGCCGAAAGCCGCCCAACGGCTGCGGCCCGGCAGGCAACGGGGGGCGCAGCGCCGGACGGATGACGACGCGGCGCGGGCGGCGGTGATGGACGACCCTGTTGCTGCAGGGGACCGGGGGTTGCAGGCTTTTTTGCTCATGGCTTGAGAGCATACGACCCCGCGCAGCGATAACGGACAGTCAAATGACTTTCGGCAGGGGTGGTCAGCGCCGCACGGGAGCGGCGGCGGGCACCAAGACCTTCAAAAGGTCGTCGATCGCATAGAAATGGAAGGTGCGGTCGTCCGACATGGCGACCAACAGGCCGCCGGGGAAGCCCGGCAGGTCCCCGGTGACGAGGTCGATGCCGTCCGTCTCGCGCGCCGCGATCGGCACATGACCGATGAAGCGCGGCTCGTCCGCCTTGCCGGGGCTCCCGGAAAGGTCGAACACGCGCAGGGTACCGGCCTGCTGGTCGGACACCCACAGCCAGGAGCGCCCGGCCGCATCCCGCATCACCGCGCTGCCTTCATGGTCACGCGCGAAGCCGGTGGTGCCGAAGACCGCCACTTCATCGTCCGCGTCCTCTGCCGCCGGGTCGACGCGATACTTGCGCAGGCCGAAGGTCTCGTCGCTCGCGAACAGGCTTCCGCCGACCGGGTCGACCGACAGCGCCTCGATCTCCTTGCGTCCGCTCCATGTACCGAAGGCGCGTACCAAGAGCCCGCGCAGACGCCCGCTGCCATCGTCGACCAGGCGGTACTGGTGCAGATAGCCGCGCTGCGGCGCGTAGCGGTCCGACCGGCTGACGGTGACGAGCAACGCACCGTCGACGGGACGCACCCAAGAGGCGACGCCCATCGCGTCCCGCGCCCGCTCGCCTTCGAACACGGGGATGCCACCGCCATCGACCGGCCTGAGGTCAGGCAAGGCGTAGATCCGGAGACGGTGCGCGAAGCGCTCGGCCACGATGACGAGGTCGACCGCCCTGCCGCCGAGCATCACGCCGCGGGCGATGTCGACGTTGTTGGGGCGCAGCAGGCCGCGGACCACGAGATCCTCGCGTACCCGCCCGTCGAGACCGAACACGTACAGCGCGCCGTCGATGTCCTTGTCGGTGCCCACGACGAGCGTGCGGGCGGGATCGGCCGGATCGACCCAGATCGCCGGATCGTCCGAGTCGTGGCGCACCGGCGCGCTGACCACGCGAGGCGCGACCACGGCGTCCGCAGCGACGGCCGATGCGCTGGTCGCGGTCGTCGACAGCAGCGACGCGAGGATGGGCAAGACCGGAAACCGTCTGTACTTCATCCGGCAGAAGGCTAGTCCCGGACGGCGCCGAAGGGAACCGGCGGGCCGCAGGTTTCAAAAATGTTTAACGCGCCGCCCGGCGGCCCCCGCGCTCCAAGGAAATCTGCAAAGAAATTGCAAGCAGGATGCAACAAGGGCGCGGCAGCATGCGCAGCCGCCGTCGCATCCGCGTCGGCGATCACCGTGACCCTGCCGACCGAAGGAAGGACCCACCGATGCCCGCCACGACCCGCGCTTTCCCGCTCTCCATCGCTTCCCTGCTCGCGTTCGCGGCGGGCGTCGCCGACGCCGACCCGTCGAGACCCGCCTCGTCCGACGACCTCAGCGAGGTCGTCGTGCTCGGCTCCCGGCCCATCGCCGAGTCCGAGGCGGCGGCGCTGCGTCGCCAGAAGGAGAGCGACAACCTCGTGGCGGTGGCCGCGGCCGACGGCGTCGGCCGCTTGCCGGACCAGAACGTCGCGCAGGCCGCGAGCCGCCTGCCCGGCGTAGCGGTCGAGCGCGACCAGGGCCAGGCCCGCTACATCAGCCTGCGCGGTGCGCCCAACTATTGGACCACGCTGAGCTTCGACGGCATCACGGTGGTCAGCCCGGAGGGCCGCGACGCGCGCTTCGATTCGGTGCCGTCGGCGATCGCCTCGCAGATCGTCGTCACCAAGGCGGTGACCGCCGACATGCCGAGCGAGACCATCTCCGGCAACGTCGACATCGTCACGCGATCGGCGTTCGATTTCCCCGGCCGCAAGACCGCCCTCAAGGCCGGCTACGGCCAAGCATCGCTCGGCGACCGGCCGCAATACGAGGGTTCCGCGGTGTTCTCCGACCGCTACGACGCAGGCCCGGGCGAACTCGGCCTCGTGTTGTCGGCCACCTATTTCCAGCGCGACATGGTGACGGACAACTTCGAGACCGATTACGAGCGCGTATCGCAGGACCAGCGGCCGGGCAACGCCGTGCGCTTCTGGCCCCACGAGGCCGAGAACAAGCTCTATCGCCTCACCCGCAAGAACTGGTCGGGATCCGGGCGGGTCGATTGGCGCGACGGGGGCAACGAGGTGTCGCTGCGATCGATCTACACGATCTTCACGGATGACGAGGCCAGGGACAACTACCGCTTCGACCTCGACGACCGGCAGTCGGATCTGGTCGCGAACACCGCTGACTGCACGGTGGCGTTCAACCCGACGCCGACGAACAGCGGCTACGCCGACATCTGCATCGGCAACACGCCGCAACGCGGTACGGTGTACGGCATCGACATCCGTCAGCGCTCGACGCTGCGCGCCTTCCGCCAGTCGATCTTCACCAACACGCTGGAGGGCAAGCACGCGTTCGGCGAGGGCTGGAAACTCGCCTGGACCGGCAACTACACGGAGTCCAAGGACGACCGCTCGGTGGTGGGCGAGGCGAGCTGGGAGAGCCCGAGCACGCGCACCCTGCGACCCACCGTGTTCTACGACTTCTCGGACCGCAACCGTTCCCGGTTGCTGCTGTTCCAGACCCTGCAGCTCGCGACGCCCACCCGCTTCCAGGCGGGTGCGCCGGTGATCGCCATCGACGGCTTCACCAAGCCGCTGACCTCGCTGACCATTTTGGACGCCGTCGACACCACCAAGGCCTACACCAGCCGCGTGGTGCTGTCGCGCGACGCAGCCCTGCTCGGCGGGGAGGCGACCCTCAAGGCGGGCCTGCAGTTCGACCGACGCACCAAGGTCGTGGACGAGCGCAACCTCGTGCTCAACACCGCCGCGCAGTTCAATGCCGTCGGACTGTCCACCGACTACAACCAGTTCGCGTTGGACAAGGCCTTCCTCGGCCGGATCCCGATGGACTACACGTTCCGCTATTTCGACCCCGGCAAGATGCGCCTCGTCACCGGCAATGCGCGCACTCTGTACCCCTTCCAGCCCGTCAACGGCAACTTCTATGACGTCCGCGAGCAGGTGCTGGCGGGTTTCGCGATGGGCACCGTGAAGTGGGGCTGGGGCAGCGCGGTGGCCGGCGTGCGCGTCGAGCGCCTGGAGAACCGCGGCATCGCCTTCGGCAGCATCGCGGGCGTCAGCGGCAAGGTGACCGCGGAGGCCGGTGACACCGCCGTGTTCCCCAGCCTGCACATCAACTACGACCTCGACAGCACCAAGAAGTTGCGCTTCTCCCTGACCAGCGGCGCGGCGCGCGCCGACTATGACCAGATCCGACCGAACGTCACGGTCAACGACGCCAACCAGACGATCTCCGGCGGCAACCCGGCGGTCAAGCCCGAGAAGGCGCGCGGCGCGGACGCCTACTTCGAGTGGTACATCGAACCGCAGGGCTACCTGATGGCGGGCGTGTTCTACAAGCGCGTGAGCGACGTTCTCTACCGCCAGTCGCGGACCTTCGGATCCGATGCGCTCGACAGCGATGGCATCGACCGCTCCGGCTACGTGTTCAACGGCATCACCAACGGCGGCGACGGCTACCTGCGGGGCCTCGAGGGCGCGGCGCAACTGCAGCTCGAACCGTGGACCGAGGCCTTCGGCATGCCGGCCTGGACCGGCGGCTTCGGCATCCGCGCCAGCGCGACCCTCAACGACAGCGAGGTCACCAAGCCCGCCGTGGGGACCGTCCCCGCGCGCAAGCTGCGCCTGCCCGGCACGTCGGACGAGGTCTACAACTTCTCGCTCTACTACGAGAAGTATGGCGCATCGCTGCAGCTCAGCTACCAGAAGCGCTCCCGCTGGTTGGACTCATTCGCCGACGACCTGACGGACGGCGGCGACACTTACTGGGCCGCCGATGACGAGCTCGACTTCTCGGCGCGCTACGCCTTCAGCGACAAGCTGGAGGTCTACTTCGACGCCACCAACCTCCTCAACAACCCCGGCCGCCGGTTCTCGGAGCCCGGCAACCTTCTCGACGCCACCGGCGTCGCGGGCGGATTCTCGGACATCCAGACCATCGAGTGGGAGCGCTTCGGCCGGCGCTACGCCGCGGGCTTCCGCTTCACCTTCTGAAGGTGAACACCCGGTAGCCCCACGCGGGCAGCTCGACCTCGGTGGCGCCGTCGATGCGGCGCTCGAGGTCGGGCTGCGACCCGAGCGGTTCGCGGTAGACGCCATGCGCGAGCGCCTCGGACAGGGTCACGCGCCGCGGCTCGGGCGAGAAGTTGAACACCGCCAGCAGCTTGCTCGCCGGCAGCGCGCCGCCGAGGCCATCGCGCGCGCCGGGCTTGTGCTCGCGCACGAACGACAGCACGCGCTGCGGCGAGGAGTTCGCGGTGCGCACCATGCGCGCGCCCCATGGCCCGTTCCAGAGCGCAGGCGTCGCGGCCTTCAGGGCGTTGAGCGACCGGAACAGCGCCGCATGCGGATGCTCGCGCCACTCGATCGGATCTTTCTCGAAGAACTGCAGGCGCTTCGTGTTGCCGGCTTCCTGGCCGTTGTAGATCATCGGGATGCCGTCACCGGTGAAGCTCAGCACGATCGCCGCCTCGACCGCGGGGCCGAACATCTCGAACTCCGAGCCCTCCCAGGAGTTCTTGTCGTGGTTGCTGGTGAACACGAGCCGCATGCTGCCGCGCGGGAAGAGGTTGTCCTGCTCGGAGTAGTAGCCCGCGAGCGCATCGACGCTCGCGCCCTTCAGCGCGACCTCGTGCATGCCGTTGTGCAGGCTCCAGCCGTAGGTCGCCTCGAAGGCCTCGTAGTGCAGGTCGCGGCTCGCCGCCTCGGCCAACATGAACACCGGCTTGATGGCGTCGAGCTTGCGCCGCACCGCGTTCCAGAAATCGAGCGGCACGTAGCCCGCGACATCGCAGCGGAAGCCGTCGATGCCGGCCTCCCGCACCCAGAACGCCATGGACTCCGCCATGTAGCGGCGCAGCCCCGCCTGCCCGTAGTCGAACTCGATGATGTCCGACCAGTCCCACCACGAGGTCGGGTGGAAGTCGCCCTTCCAGTCCCGCTCGTACCACTCGGGGTGGCTCGCGACCAGCGGGTTGTCCCAAGCCGAATGGTTGGCGACCCAATCAAGGATCACCTTCAGACCGAGCGCATGGGCGCGCTCGACGAAGCGCTTGAGGTCCTCGAAGGTCCCGAACTCCGGGTTGACCGCGCGGTAGTCGCGCACCGAGTACGGGCTGCCGAGCGTGCCCTTGCGGTGCTTCTCGCCGATCGGGTGGATGGGCATCAGCCACAGGATGTCGACGCCGAGGTCCTTGAGCCGCGGCAGCTGCGCTTCGGCGGCGCGCAGCGTGCCCTCGGGCGTGAACTGCCGCAGGTTGACCTGGTAGATGGTGGCATCGCGCGACCACGCGGGCGGCGTGATGCGGATCTCGCGCTGCGGCGCGAACGGATCGGCGGCCGCGGTCAGCGCGCCCGCGAGCGCCACCACGCCGAGCAGCACCATCGCGATGCGGCGCAGGCTCACTGCAGCGCCTCGAAGCGGATCGCGAAGCCGCCGCCGGCGGCCACCGGGATCTCCCAACGCTCGCCGTGCGCGGCCTTGCGCTGCTCGATCACGATGGCGAAGGGGTCCTTGTCCCAGCCCGCGCCCGCGCCGTC
>RFTM01000082.1 GCA_009923475.1 Gammaproteobacteria bacterium
GCGGTCGAGCGCGTGGAGCCGCTCGTGGCGCTCTTCGCCCTCGCCGTGGCCCGGTTTACCGAGCGGGACGCGCGGCAGGAGGCTGAGCGCACCGTGGAAGTCGTGGCCGAGCGGGTGCACGCCGAGGTCGCCGCACGTGCCGCGGCCTCCGACCGGGAACAGGCAGAGGCCGCCGAGACGGCCCGCCGACAGGCCCGCCGGCTTGTCGAGCAGCAGGATGCCGTCGGTCAACGCGATGCGCCGTCGTCGTCGTCCGCCGGCGCGGCGGGAGCCCCCGCGTCAGGGTCGCGGCGGACGGCCTCGTCGATCAGGCGCGTGAGACGCTGGGCGCGCTCGATGCTCTCGTCGTAGACGAACTCGAGGCGCGGCGCATGCCGCAGGCCGAGCCGGCGCCCGGCCTCGCCGCGCAGGAACCCGGCGGCGCGCGTCAGGCCCGCCTGCACCTCGTCAGGCGGATGGCGGTCGCCGAAGGGCACGAACAGCACGCGCGCGACGCCCATGTCGGCGGCGACCTCGACCGCGGTGAAGGTGACCATGCCGACGCGGGGATCCTTGACCTCGCGCGACACGAGCTCCGCGAGCACGCGCTGCAACTCGGCGCCGATGCGCTGCAGACGCGCCTTGCCGGCCATCAGGCGATCGCCCGGGCCACCTCGACGCGCGAGTAGCACTCGATCTGGTCGCCGACCCGCACGTCCTGGTAGTTCTTGACGCCGATGCCGCACTCGGTGCCGGCGCGCACCTCGCCCACGTCGTCCTTGAAGCGGCGCAGCGATTCGAGCGAGCCCTCGAAGATGACCACGTTGTCGCGCAGCACGCGGATGGGGTTGTTGCGCTTGACCGCGCCCTCGATGACGAGGCAACCGGCGACCACGCCGAACTTGCTGGAACGGAACACGTCGCGCACCTGTGCGGTGCCGACGATCTGCTCCTTGATCTCGGGCGCGAGCAGGCCGCTCATGCGCTGTTTGATGTCGTCGATGGCTTCGTAGATGATCGAGAAGTAGCGGATCTCGATGCCGGTCTCCTTGACGGCCTCGCGGGCGCCCGAATCGGCGCGCGTGTTGAAGCCGAGCACCATGGCGTTGGAGGCCGCGGCCAGCTGCACGTCCGAGGCGGTGATGCCGCCGACGCCGCTCGCCACCACCTTGACCTGCACCTCGTCGGTCGAGAGCTTGCCGAGCGCGTCGCGCAGCGCCTCGGCGCTGCCCTGCACGTCCGCCTTGATGAGCACGCCGATGACGCCGGCCTTGGCCTCGGTCATCTGCGAGAACACGTCGCCGACCGCCGCCGCCTGCTTGGCGAGCTTGACGTCGCGGGACTTGCCCTGGCGGTGCAGCGCGACTTCACGCGCCTTGCGCTCGCTCTCCACGGCCAGCAGCTCGTCGCCCGCGTTGGGCGCGCCCGACAGTCCGAGCACCAGCACCGGCATGGAGGGCTTGGCCTCCTGCACCGACTTGCCGGTCTCGTCGAACATGGCGCGCACGCGACCGAACTCCTGGCCGGCGATGATCGGGTCGCCGGTCTTGAGCGTGCCCTTCTTGACGAGCACCGTGGCGGTCGCGCCGCGGCCCTTCTCCATGCTCGCCTCGATGATGATGCCCGAGGCGAGGCCGTCGACCGGCGCCGCGAGCTCGAGCACCTCGGCCTGCAGCAGGATCGCCTCGAGCAGCTGGTCGATGCCCTGGCCCGTGTAGGCCGAGACGTTGACGAACATGTTCTGGCCGCCCCACTCCTCGGGGATGACCTCGTGCTTCGAGAGCTCGGTGCGCACCCGGTCCGGGTCCGCGGTCGACTTGTCGATCTTGTTGACCGCGACGACGATCGGCACGCCCGCCGCGCGCGCGTGCTGGATCGCCTCGATGGTCTGCGGCATGACGCCGTCGTCGGCGGCCACCACCAGCACCACCACGTCGGTGGCGCGGGCGCCGCGCGCGCGCATCGCCGTGAAGGCCGCGTGGCCCGGCGTGTCGAGGAAGGTCACCCCGCCCCTCGGCGTCTGCACGTGGTAGGCGCCGATGTGCTGCGTGATGCCGCCGGCCTCGCCCGCGGCGACCTTGGCCTTGCGGATGTAGTCGAGCAGCGAGGTCTTGCCATGGTCGACGTGGCCCATCACCGTGACCACCGGCGGCCGCGCCAGCTTCTCGACGGCCGCGGCGCCCTCGCCCTGCAGGCCGTGCTCGACCTCGTCCTCGCGCAGCAGCTTGGCCGCGTGGCCCATCTCCTCGACCACGAGCACCGCGGTGTCCTGGTCGATCGGCTGGTTGATGGTGGCCATCACGCCCATGTTCATCATGGCCTTGATGACTTCCGTGGCCTTGACGGCCATCTTCTGCGCGAGCTCCTGCGGCGTGATGGTCTCGCCGATCGCCACCTCGCGCCGGACCGGCGCCGTGGGCAGCTCGAAGCCGTGCCGCACCTCCATGCCCACGGGCGCCTTGCGCTCGCGGACCTTCTTCTTCTTCTTGAGGCGCGAGCTCGCGTCGCCGCCGATGTGCAGCTCCTGGCGTCCGTAGCGCGTGCGGCGGTCGCCCTCGCTCTCGCGCTCGCCCTTCCCGGCGGGCTTGGCGTCGGCGGCGCGCCCCGGCGCGGCCGCGGCCCCGGCCGGCACAGGCTCGCCGCGTCCGCGCGCCCGCGCGGCCTCGGCCTGTTCGCGCTCGCGCTGCTCGGCGGCCTTGCGGGCGTCCTCGGCGGCGCGGCGCGCCGCGGCCTCCTCCTCGACGCGGCGGCGGTTCTCCGCCTCCATGCGCTCGGCCTCGCGGCGCTCGTTCTCCTGGCGCTGGCGCTCGGCCTGCGCGGCCTCCTCGGCCTCGCGCGCCTTGGCCTCGGCCTCGGGCCCTGCGGCGCCGCGCGACTGCTCCTCGAGCAGGTCGCGCTTGACGTAGGTGCGCTTGACGCGCACCTCCACGTTGACGGTGCGGGAGCGTCCGGTGGTCCCGGCGAGCTTGATCTCGCTCTGCTGCTTGCGCTGCAGGGTGATCTTGCGCGGCGCGCCGACGCCGGTCGCCGCCTCGGGCGCCTGGCCGTGGCTGCGCCGCAGGTGCGAGAGCAGCTCGAGCTTGGCCTCGTCGCTGATGCGGTCGTCAGGACCGCTCACCTTGATGCCGGCCTGGTCGAGCTGCGTGAGCAGCTTGTCGACCGGGACCTTCAGCACCTCGGCGAATTGCGCAACCGTCACGTCAGCCATGTGTTACCTCAACCGTGGCCCGGCGCGAACCAGTGCTCGCGGGCCTTCATGATCAGCTTGCCGGCCTCTTCGGCCGACAGTCCCTGGATGTCGAGCAGGTCGTCCACCGCCTGCTCCGCGAGGTCCTCGCGGGTGCGCACGCCGCGACGCGCGAGCGCCAGCGCGAGGTCCGGCTGCATGCCCTCGAGCAGCAGCAGGTCGTCGGCGGGCAGCTGCGAATCGAGGCTCTCCTCGCTGGCGATCGCCTGCGTGAGCAGCACGTCGCGGGCGCGGCTGCGCAGCTCCTTGACGATGTCCTCGTCGAACTCCTCGATCGAGTTGAGCTCGGACTGCGGCACGTAGGCCACTTCCTCGACCGTCGAGAAGCCTTCCTGCACGAGGATGGTCGCGACGTCCTCGTCGACGTCGAGCTGCTTCATGAAGTTCTCGACCAGCGAGCGCGCCTCGGACTCGCTCTTGGCCTCGGCCTCCGACTCGTTCATGACGTTGAGGTCCCAGCCGGTGAGCTGGCTCGCGAGGCGGATGTTCTGGCCGCCGCGGCCGATGGCCTGCGAGAGCTTCTCCTCGGAGACCGCGATGTCCATGCTGTGCGAGTCCTCGTCGACCACGATCGACGACACCTCGGCCGGCGACATCGCGTTGATCACGAACTGCGCCGGGTTGTCGTCCCAGGGGATGATGTCGACGCGCTCGCCGGCGATCTCGTTGGAGACCGCCTGCACGCGCGAGCCGCGCATGCCGACGCAGGCGCCGACGGGGTCGATGCGCGGGTCCTTGCTGCGCACGGCGATCTTGGCGCGGATGCCGGGGTCGCGCGCGGCGCCCAGGATCTCGATCGTGCCCTGGCCGACCTCCGGCACCTCCAGCTTGAAGAGCTCGATGAGGAACTCCGGGCCCGAGCGCGTGAGGAAGAGCTGCGGGCCGCGCGGCTCCGAGCGGACCTCCTTGAGGAAGGCCTTGATGCGGTCCTGCGGCTTGACGATCTCGCGCGAGATCATGTCGATGCGCGAGACGAAGCCCTCGGCGTTGCCGCCGAGGTCGACGAAGATGCCGTTGCGGTCGACGCGCTTGACGACGCCGCTGACCAGCTGGCCGACGCGGTCCTTGTAGGCGTCGACCACCTGCGCACGCTCGGCCTCGCGCACCTTCTGCACGATGACCTGCTTGGCCTGCTGCGCGGCGATACGCCCGAACCCGACCGACTCCATGGGCTCTTCCACGAAGCCGCCGACCTCGGCCTTGGGGTTGACGTCGAGGGCGTCCTCGAGCCGCAGTTCGCGGTCGGGCACCTCGAGCTCGCGCGAGTCGTCGGCGAGCACCTTCCAGCGACGGAAGGTCTCGTAGTCGCCCGTCTTGCGGTCGATGGCGACACGCACGTCCCACTCCTCGCCGTGCTTCTTGCGCGTGGCCGAGGCCAACGCCGCTTCCAGCGCTTCGAAGATGACTTCCTTGTCGACGCCCTTCTCGTTGGAGACGGCGTCCACGACCATCATGATCTCTTTGCTCATCGTCCTTACGTCCTCTCGATGCCGTGCGGCGCTCAAGCCACGAGGCGTGCCTTGCCGATCTCGTCGAACGGCAGCTGCACGGGCTCGCCGTCGACCTCAAGCTCGACGCCCGTGCCGGTCACCTGCACGAGCGTCCCCGTATACCGTCGCCGCCCGTCGCGCGGCAGCCTCAGTTCGACCCAGACGCGGGCGCCGACGAAGCGCCCGAAATGCTGCGGCTTGCGCAGCACCCGGTCGAAGCCCGGCGAGGACACCTCCAGGGTGTACGCGCCCGGCAGCGGATCCTCGACATCGAGCAGCGCCGACACCTCTCGGCTGACCTTCTCGCAGTCCTCGATGCCGATATGTCCCTCGCGGCCCGCCGGCAGATCGAGGTAGATCCGCAGCAGGCCCGAGCGCGGCGCCGAAGCCCACTCGATGTCGACCAGCTCGTAGCCGAGCTGCTCGACCAGCGGCTCGAGCAGGCCGATCAACCTCTCGCGTGTCGCGTTCGCGGTCGTCATGCCTTCCGGTCGCCCTCTCCGCTCGAACAAAAAAGGGCCCCAAGGGCCCCCACTTCCATCCGCCGCCCCGGCCAGGGGCGGAAAAAATAAAAGCCCCTCGGGGGGCTTTCCATAAAGCACTTGCTTATCAAGCACTTACGCAGACCAGCTCCTGCCGGACCGCGCCCCGCGAAGCCCGAGGAGCCGCGCGAGGCTGCGCATCATAATCCAAAGCCCCGGGGCATACAAACCCCGGGGACTAGGGGTCACTTGGCGAGCCAGCGACCGAGCCAGTCGTGGATCTCTTTGTAGAAGAGCTTGCTGTTCTCGCCTTTCAGGATCCAGTGGTTCTCGTCCGGGAATACGACCAGCCGGCTCGGCACCTGCTGCCGCTGCAGCGCCGACCAGTACTCGAGCGAGTTGTTGAGGGGCACGCGGAAGTCCTGCTCGCCGACCGTGACCAGCGTCGGCGTCTTGAACCGCGCCGCGTAGCGGATGGGGTTCTGCTCGCGCCACACCGGGCCCTGCTCCCAGACGGGTCCACCGTTGTTGATCTCGCGGCCGTAGATGGTGTCGCTCGTGCCCCACTGTGACTCGAGGTTGATGAGGCCGGCGTGGCTCACGAGGCAGCGGTAGCGCGTGGTGGTCGCCTGCAGCCAATTGGCAAGGTGGCCGCCGTAGCTCGCGCCGCCCGCGCACTGACGCGAGGCGTCGATGAAGGGATGGTCGCGCAGCGCGATATCCGCGGCTTCGTCCAACTCGTCGCCCGCGCTGCGCAGCGGGTCGCCCTGGATGGTCTGCGCGAAGGCCTCGCCGAAGCCGGTCGAGCCGCTGTAGTTCGTCAGCAGCACCACATACCCCGGCGCCGCGAGCAGGTGGTAGTTCCAGCGCAGCACCCACTGGTCGCGCCACATGGTGTGCGGTCCGCCGTGGATCACCACGAACAGCGGATATTTCTTGGCCGGATCGAAGCCCGGCGGCGTCACCAGCATGTTGTGGATGCGGCGGCCCTGCCGGCTCGTGAACCAGAACTCCTTGACCGGGGCGAGGTCGAGCGCCTTCACACGCTCGGTGTTGAAGGAAGTCAGCGCCTCATGCCCGCGCTTCGCGAGGTCGATGCGCACCACCTCGGGCGGCTCGGTCGCGCTCTCGTAGTTGGCCACGATGAGCGGCGCACCCGCGCGGGCGCCACCCTGCGCGATGGCGAGGTTGGTGTAGACGCCCCGCGTCATGTCGAAAGAGAGCGAGACGGCGCTCGAAGCGCCGCCCTTGCTACCGGCCGCCGTGGCTCCGGCGCCCACGATCGGCGCCGAGTACAGCTTCTCGTGGCCCGCATCCTCGGCGAGGAAGTACACCCGGCGCGAATCGGTCGCGGGGGCGAAGGAGGTCACCGAGCGGTCCCAGCCGTCCGTCAGCAGCCTCGGGGCGCCGAGCGGCGCACCCGCCCCAGCGCCGTTCCACGCGAAGGCCGCGAGTTCGGTGCGCGTGTAGACCTTGTCGGAGGCGCGCTCGCGCGTGGCAAGCAGCGTGCGGCCATCCGCCGTGAAGGTCGGTGAGCCCCAGGAATGCTTGTCCACCGTGAGGCGTCGCGGCTCGGCGCCGTCGAGGCCCACGTACCAGAGCTGCGAGGTCGTGAACGCGTACGCCGCTTTGTCGCGGTCGGTGCTGGCGACGAACACCAGCCCGGCGCCGTCCGGTGTCCATGCGGCGTCCAAAGAATCCCCGCCGTCGCCGCCGCGCCCCGCGAAGCCCGGCGCCTTGACGAGCTCGGAGGATGCGAGCAGGTTGCGCGGCTCGCCGCCCGCGGCAAGATCGAGCACCAGCAGCCGCGGCTTGCGGTCCTCGAGCCAACGGTCCCAGTTGCGGATCGGGAAGCCCTCGTACTGCCGCGCGTTCCACTTGCGCGCCTTGCGCTCGGCGGCGATGCGCTTGTTGTCGGACTCGAGCAGCGCGCCCGGGTAGTCGCTGCTGCTGAAGGCGATCTTGCGGCCGTCCGGCGAGAACTTCGGCGCGCGCGCGCCGTTGGTCAGCGTCGTGAGACGCCGCGCCTCGCCGCCGCGCAGATCGAGCAGGTACAACTGGTCCGTGTCGTCACCGTCGCGCTTGGCCGAGAACACGAGCCGCGTGCCGTCG
>RFTM01000083.1 GCA_009923475.1 Gammaproteobacteria bacterium
CAATTCGCGTTGGTGACCGCGGCTCCTGCCGAGTTGCGCGGCACGTCGGTGAGGTTCTCGTACGAAGTGTCACGCCAGCCGTAGCTGACGCCGATCTCGCCGCCCGAGCTGTCCTCGCGCATGCGCAGGTTGATGACGCCCGCGATGGCGTCGGAGCCGTACTGCGCCGAAGCGCCGTCACGCAGCACGTTCGATGCCGCGCACGGCGACGTTCGGGATGGTGTTGAGGTCGACCGCAGCCGAGCCGCGACCGACGGAGCCGTTGACGTTGACGAGCGCGGCGCTGTGGCGGCGCTTGCCGTTCACGAGCACCAGCGTCTGGTCGGGCGCGAGGCCGCGCAGCGACGCGGGACGAACGGTGTCGGTGCCGTCCGTGAGGCCCGGACGAGGGAAGTTGAACGAGGGCAGCGCCACGGAGAGCGCCTGGTTGAGTTCGGTGACGCCGAGGTTCTGCAGCGCCGCAGCGGGCACCACATCCACGGGCACGGCGGTGTCGAGCGCCGAACGGTTGGCGACGCGCGTGCCGGTGATGACGACCTGCTCGAGCTCTTCGGCTCCGGCGGCCTGCTGGCCCTGCTGGGCGAGAGCGGCCTGCGAAAGCGCGGCGGCGACGAACACGGCAACCAGTTTGTTGCGCATTTACAACTTCTTGGAATCCTTAGGAAGGAACGGGGGTGATCGTAACCCGCGAGAGTACCGAGAAACGCCGCGCTGCTCAACCTTTGTGTGCCTCACTTTTCGGTATCTCGCCATAACCGAAAAACAACACCTATCGATCACCCGGGCCCGGTCAGGAACACAGCCCGAAAACGAGGGTCGAAAGGTGACTATCGGCACCTTTCGGGGCATGGGTCCCCAGGGGCATCCTCAAGCCATGAACTGCAAGTTCAACGCCTTCCCGACCTCGCCCTGCGATGACTGCCTGGGCGACTCGAAAAAGCATCTGGAAACGGATGCCGGGTTGGCATTGTATTGCGAGCACGAGAGCGCCCTAGCCCTCTGCGAGCACAACCGCTGGCGCGTCATCAGCCCCCTCACCTTCGACGAGGCGGCCGCCGTCCTCGAAGCCTGCGTCGCCGCGCGCAAGCTGCCCGAAGTCGAGGAGGAAGAGCTCCCCGGCGAGCGCGGCTTCCAGCCCTGGCAGCCGCAGCGCATCTGGACCAGCCCCGCCCGGACCGACGCCGCGCCGGGCCACCGCCGTCCGAAGGCGCCCACCCGCTGACCCCCTCGCGGCGCGCCTTGCCGTGCGCGCTTACAATCGTCCATTGCGGACGCGTCCACTGCGGATGCGCGCGGTGAACCGATGCTTTTCGACCTAGAGACCCAGAACGTCCCGGCGGCCACGCGCAAGCAGCTCAACCTGCAGGCCGCCGGTCTCATCTTCACCATCCTCGCCGTGGCGGCGCTGCAGTTGCCCTGGAGGCTCGAGGACTGGACGGTGCTCGAGTGGGGCGGCGTGGGGGCGCTGGTGGCCTTCGCCGTGGCTTTCGGCGCCACGGTGCTGATGATCGAGTATGGCGCCAACTCCATCGAACGCGTGCTGCTGATCCTGCTGCAGATCACCATCGTGGTGATCGCCTTCGACCGCTTCCGCAACTATCCGGGCCTCCTCTACACCGTGCCTGCGCTGCTGATCGTGGTGGCGACCCAGATCGCGACGCTGTTCCGCGACTGGGTGGCGACGCTGCTGATCGTCATCGCGAGCCTCGCGTTCTGGGGCGTGAGCCTCATCACCATGCCCTGGCCGGGGGCGCTGCTGCCCACCCTGGTGCTGATCGCCTTCCAGGGCTACGCGGTGAGCATCATCGCCTCGCGCGTCGAGGTCGACCGCGCGCGCGGCGAGCTCGCGCGCAGCAACGCCGAGCTCGTCTCGATGCAGTCGTTCGTGTCCGAGACGGTGCGCGACCGCGAGCGCCTGCGCATCGCCCGCGACCTGCACGACGTCACCGGCCACAAGCTCACGGCGCTCAAGATAAACCTGCAGATCATGCAGCAGCGGGTCAAGGACAACTCCGAGCTCAAGGATTTCGTCGACCGCTCGGCGCAGATCGCCGACGACCTGCTCTCCGACACCCGCGTGATCGTGCGCCAGATCAGCGGCTCCGAGGGCCTCGCGCTCAACGAGTCGCTCACCAAGCTCGCGAACCTGCTGCCCGAGGGCATGATCACCGTCGAGCTCGAGGACGGCCTGCGCGTGCAGAGCGGCGAGGTCGCCCGGCTGCTGCTGCGCGCCGGCCAGGAGGGCGTCTCGAACGCGCTGCGCCACGGCGGCGCGACCCGCATCAGCCTCGGCCTGCGGCGCATCTCCGACCGCTTCGTGCTGCGCATCATCGACAACGGCCGCGGCCTGCGCGGCAAGCCGGCGGGCTTCGGGCGCAGCCAGCTGGCGGCGCGGGTCAAGGAGCTGGACGGCGAGTACCGCCTCATCGACCACGCGGCCACCGGCGGCAGCGGCTGCGAACTCGAGATCACCCTGCCCGACGAGGCGGCGCCGAGCGCCTGATCCCGCCGGGATCCGCGCCGGATCCGCTCCCGCCGCTAGAGCAGCCCCGCCGCGATGGCGCGGATCACCGCCTGGGTGCGGTCGCGCGAGCCGAGCTTGATCATCAGCTCGCTCATGTAGTTCTTGACCGTGCCCTCGACCAGACCGAGCGTCTGCGCGATCTCCTTGTTGGTCAGGCCGGTGGCGGCGAGCCGCAGCACCGCCTTCTCGCGCTCGGTGAGCGCCGTGTCGAAGGGCACCGCATCATTGGGACGGTCGGTGGCGCGGCTGGCGCGGCGCACCGTGTTGGTCACCACAGGGCTCATCCACTGCCCTCCGTCCGCCACCGTCTCGATGGCGGCCAGCAGGTCCTCGGGCGAGGCGCCCTTGAGCAGGAAGCCCTTGGCGCCGGCGGTGATGGCCTCATCGAGCAGGTTGGCCTCGTCGAAGGTGGTCAGCAGGATGACCGGGATCGGGCGCGCCCAGCTGTTGATGCGGCGCACCACGTCGAAGCCGTTGAAGCCCGGCATGCGGATGTCGGAGATGACGACATCGACCGACTCGCGACGCAGCGCGGCGATCAACTCGGTGGGCTGGGTGGTGGCGCATTCGACCGTCACGCCCGGCATGGTCTCGAGCAGCACTCGCAGCCCCTCGAGGACGAGGGACTGGTCATCGACCAGCGCGACGCGGATGGGCCCGATCAACCCGTGCGGGTCCAGCTGGCCTTGACCTTCTTCGAGGGCGCGACCAGGCCGACGGACGTGCCGTTGGCCACCACATCGATGCCCTGCGAAGCCGACGGCACCACCCGCACCACGCCGCCGGCGTTGATGACCTGGGCGGTGGCGAAGCTGCCATCCTCCGAGGTCACCGACACGAAGTAGTGACCGTCGGTGGCGACGTCGAACAGCGGCGTCACCGTGCCGTAGGAGACGAACAGCTCCTTGCCGCCGGTGTTGACCACGCGGCCGCGCACGCGGGCGGCATCGACGCTGTCGATCACGGCGCCGTCGGCGTCGAGCTCCTTGAAGCGCGCCTTGTCGGCCTCGATGCGCTCCGCGCGCAGCTCGGCGATGTAGGCACGGTCGGCGGTGAGGTTCTGGACCTTGAAGGTCGGCGTCAGCACGACCATCGTGTCCGGATCGCGGGTCAGCTCGAAGCGCGCGATGAAGGTCTCGGCCTTGCCGAGGCGCTCGTCGATCTTGATGACCTGCTGCTCGGTGTTGAAGAGACGGTCTTCCACGACAGCGAGGGTCTTCTCGGCGGCGCCGAGCCGCTGGTCCTGCTCGTCGAGGCGCTGGGCCTGCTGGTCGAGGCGGTCCGCCTGCTGCTTCATGCCCTCGATCAGCACCGGGACGAAGCCGACATAGTTGACCGACTTGTAGCCCTGCGCGTCGGTGGCGACGAGCTCCGGCAGCACCTTCTCGACTTCCTGCGCGATCACGCCGATCTGCGGCCGGTCGGAGAAGCCGCGGTCCGGGAAGGCCGCGCGGTTCCAGTCGAAGGTCACGCCCTGCAGCTTGCGCACCACCGAGAGCGCGTCGGCGATGGCGCGGACATTGGTCTTGAAGCGGGCGTCGGAGGTCTGGGTGAACGTGTTGGCGGCGACATCGCCCGCCACCTTCACGTTGCCGTTCACGTCGAGCTTGAAGCCAGTGGCGGCCTTCGCGCCGGTGCCGATGCTCATGGCGCCCGTCTCATCGACGATGACCTGGGCGGCGCCGGCGCCATCCTGGACCTCGAGCAGGTTCGCCGTCTGGCCGCTCGCGCCGCGGACGATGAGGCCCACCTGGCCCGCCGCGCCGGAGACGATGCGCACGCCGTTGACATCGATGCGCAGGCGCTCGGTGCCATCGACGCTCGCGGTGATGCCGTCCTTGGCGGTGAGCGCCAGCGAGGCATCGCTGCCCACCGACGAGGTCTTGATGCCGCCGCCGGCGGTCAGCAGACCGTCGAAGGTGCTGGCGCCGCGTGCGCGGAAGCTGCCGTCGATGTCGACGCTGCCGATGCTGACCTGGCCGTCCGAGCCGATGCGCACCCGCACGACGCCGCCCGTGCTGATGGTGACGTCATTCGCGCCCGTGGCGGCCAGCGACAGGGCGCCGGTGCTGCTGAGCAGCGGCGACGTGAGCGAGGTGGTCGCCGTCAGCGTGCCGGTGGAGACCGCGGTGGCCGTCACCGCGCCGGTGGTGACGCCGCCGTTGGCGTTCAGCATGCCGGCGAGGGTCGTCACGCCGTTGACGTTGAGCGTGCTCGCCAGCGTGGTCGCGCCGGTGACATCGAGCTTGGCGCCGATGACGCTGTCGCCCGTCGCGCGGAAGGTGCCCGCGACATCGAGCTGCTTGCCCGGGGCGTCGGTGCCGATGCCCACGTTGCCGTTGGCGGCCACGCGCAAGCGCTCGAGGTTGCTGGTGGTGACGGTGACATAGTCGGAACCGCCCGCCGCCGCGAGCTGCAGGGCGCTGGTCGCCGTCGCAAGGGCGAGCGAGGTGCTGCTGGTGACGAGCGGCGTGGTCACCTTGATGCTGCCCGACAGTTCGTCGCCGGCGACGCTGTCAAAGGAGCCGGTGTCGCCTGCGAGGGTGGTGAAGGTCGCGGCCAGCGGCTTGATGTTGCCGATGACCGTGTCGTTGATGGCCGTGCCTTCGATGCCGCCGGTCGCCGTGAGCGTGCCGCCGATGGTGGCGTTGCCGGTGGTGGTGAGCGTGCTCGCCGTCAGCGCGCCGGCCGTCAGCGCGCCGGTGGACACGGTGCCGAGGGTGGTGATGCCGGTCACCGTGAGCGTGCCGCCGATCGTGCCGTTGCGCGAGGTCGTGATCGAGGTCGTGGTGACACCGCTCTTGGCCTCGAGCAGGCCGGTCAGCGTCGTCGCGCCGGTCACCGACAGCGCGCCGCGCACCGTGCCGTCGCCGGTGGTCGCGAGCGAGGTGGCATCGAGCGTGGTGAAGCGGCCGGTGCTGGCCGTGGTCGCGCCGACCGAGGTGCCGTTGATCGTGCCGCCGCCGATGGCGACGTTGCCGGCCTGGAGCACGCCCGCCGAGGTCAGCGTGGCGCGCACCGTGCCGTTGGTGGCGAGGGTGATGGCGTTCGCGCCCGTGGCCGCGAGCGCCAGCGTGCCGGCGTTCGTCACCGACGGCGTCGTCACCGAGGTCGTCGCCGCCAATGTCGGCGTGCTCACGCCGCCCGTCGCCGTCAGCAACCCGGTCACGCCCAGCGTGCCAGCGAGCGAGGTCGCACCGCCCGACACCGTCAGGCCACCGGTGGTCACCGTCAAACCGTTGCCGATGGTCGCCGCGCCGGTGGTGGCGAGCGAAGTGGCATCGAGCGTGGTGAAGCGACCGGTGCTGGCGGTGGTCGCGCCGACCGAGGTGCCGTTGATCGTGCCGCCGCTGATGGCGACATTGCCGATCTGGAACTGCCCGCCCGAGGTCAGCGTGGCGCGCACCGTGCCGTTGGTGGCGAGGCGCAGGTCGTTGGCATCGGTGGTGCCGAGGTAGTTGCCCGCGGCGACGTTGGTGTTGCCGGACAGGCCCCACGCGCCCGCAGCGACGAGACCCGCGACCGACACGTTGGAGAGCAGGCCGTCGGATTTCGTGACGACGATGCGATCGTTGCTGCCCAGCGTGCTATTGACCGCGCCGCCGAGGCTGGTCAGCGTGGTCGCGCCGGTCACCGCCAGGGTGTTGTTGATCTGGGTCGCACTGCCGAGGGTGGTCGCACCGGTGACGCCGAGCGTGCCGGCGACCGTGGCGTTGCCGCCGAGCGCGGTCGTGCCGGTGGTCACCGTCAGGCCGTTGCCGATGGTGGCGGCGCCGCTGGTGCCGAGCGTCGTGGTGCTGATGCCGCCGTTGGCGGTCAGCGCGCCGGTGAGCGTGGTCGCGCCGATCACGCCCAGCGTGCCGGCGAGCGCGGCGTCACCGCCGTTGCTGACGCTCGCGACCACGGTGCCGCCGTTGTTGCGCGCTTCGATGAGGTTCGCCGTCTGGCCGCCCGCGCCGCGCACCACGAGGCCGACGTCACCCGCGCTGGCGGAGTTGACCTGCAGCGCAGCGGCGCCGAGCGTCACCGGCGGCGTCGCGCCGGCGTTGATCAGCAGGCGGCCGTTGGCGAAGTCGCCGTAGATGAGGTTGTTGGTGGCGCTGTTGGCGATGAACAGGCGGTCGGCCGTGTCGATCGCCGCTGTCGACCCGGCGAGGTAACCGAGCGCGACGTTGCCCGAACCGGTCCGGATGGCAGAGAGGGCATCGACGCCGACGGCGGTGTTCTGGCCGCCGAGCGTGGCCCGGCGCAGCGCCGAGGCGCCGTACGCGGTGTTGTTGTCGCCGCCGTTGTTGTTGATGAGCGAGTTCGTGCCGACGGCGGTGTTGCCGAGGCGGTTCGGCTCGCGTCCGCGGCCGACCGAGACGCCGGCGGCGACGAGGTCGGCGGCGGTGCGGAAGATGCCGCCCGAGTCGAGCATGGCGCCGATCTTGCCGTTGGTGACGAGGCCGAGGTCGCGCGCCACCGTGGTGCCGAGGAAATCGCCGGTCGCCGTCTCGCCGAGGGTGCCGGGCTGGGTGATGGTGTCGTTGCCGGTCAGGCCCCAGGTGGTGGCCGTGATGAGCTTCACGGTGTCGACCTGCAGCAGCTCGCCGGCGCTGTTCGAGACGACGATGCGGTCGCCGACGATGACGTTGGGGTTGGTCGCGCCGCCCAAGGTGCGCAGGGTCATCAGGCCTTGCGGATCGACGGTGAGGTCCTTGCGCACGGCGCCGTCGGAGTCCAGCGACTGGAC
>RFTM01000084.1 GCA_009923475.1 Gammaproteobacteria bacterium
CCGGGAGGCGAGCGCGATCTCGAGCACCTCGTCGATCCACTTCACGGGCTTGATGTCGAGGTTGCCCTTGATGTTGTCGGGGATCTCGGCGAGGTCCTTCTGGTTGTCGACCGGGATGACCACCGTGGTGATGCCGCCGCGGTGCGCCGCCAGCAGCTTCTCCTTGAGTCCGCCGATGGGCAGCACCTCGCCGCGCAGGGTGATCTCGCCGGTCATGGCGACGTCACTGCGCACCGGGATCTTGGTGAGCGCGGAGACGAGCGCGGTGCACATGCCGATGCCCGCGGAGGGGCCGTCCTTCGGGGTCGCGCCCTCGGGCACATGCAGGTGGATGTCGACCTTCTGGTAGAAATCCTGCTCGAGGCCGAGGCCCGCGGCGCGGCTGCGCACCACGGTCATGGCGGCCTGGATGGACTCCTGCATCACCTCGCCGAGCTGCCCGGTGTGCTGCAGCTTGCCCTTGCCGGGGACGATGGCGGACTCGATGGTGAGGAGCTCGCCGCCGACCTCGGTCCAGGCGAGCCCGGTGACCTGGCCGATGCGGTTCTCCTCCTCGGCCTTGCCGTAGCGGAAGCGCAGCACGCCGAGGTACTTCTCGAGGTTGTCCTTCGTGACGGTGACGCGGGTCGCGGCCTTCTTGTCGCCCTTGCGGCTCGACTTGCGCTGGCCGACCAGCAGCTCGCGCACGGCCTTGCGGCAGATCTTGGCGACCTCGCGCTCGAGGTTGCGCACGCCCGCCTCGCGCGTGTAGTGCCGCACGATGTCGAGCAGCACCTCGTCGCCGACCTCGAGCTCGCCTTCCTTGAGGCCGTTGTTCTCCATCTGCTTGGGCAGCAGGTACTTGCGCGCGATGTTCATCTTCTCGTCTTCGGTGTAACCGGGCAGACGGATGACTTCCATGCGGTCGAGCAGCGGCGCGGGGATGTTGAGGCTGTTCGCGGTGCACACGAACATCACCTGCGAGAGGTCGAGGTCGACCTCGAGGTAGTGGTCGTTGAAGGCGTTGTTCTGCTCCGGGTCCAAGACCTCGAGCAGCGCCGAAGACGGGTCGCCGCGGAAGTCCATCGACATCTTGTCGATCTCGTCGAGCAGGAACAGCGGGTTGGTGACCGCGGTCTTGGCGAGGTTCTGCACCACCTTGCCCGGCATCGAGCCGATGTAAGTGCGGCGGTGGCCGCGGATCTCGGCCTCGTCGCGCACGCCGCCGAGCGACATCCGAACGAACTTGCGGTTGGTGGCGCGCGCGATGCTCTGGCCGAGCGAGGTCTTGCCGACGCCCGGAGGGCCGACGAGGCACAGGATCGGGCCCTTGATCTTCTCGACGCGCTGCTGCACGGCGAGGTACTCGAGGATGCGCTCCTTGACCTTCTCGAGGCCGTAGTGGTCCTCGTCGAGGACCTTCTCGGCGCGCAAGAGGTCCTTGAGCACCTTGGTGCGCTTCTTCCAGGGGACCTTGACGAGCCAGTCGATGTAGTTGCGCACGACGGTGGCTTCGGCCGACATCGGCGACATCATCTTGAGCTTGTTGAGCTCGGCGACGGCTTTTTCCTTGGCCTCCTTGGGCATGCCGGCGTCGGCGATGCGGTTCTCGAGGTCCTGGACCTCGCTCACCCCATCCTCCATCTCGCCGAGCTCCTTCTGGATGGCCTTCATCTGCTCGTTGAGGTAGTACTCGCGCTGCGACTTCTCCATCTGCGCCTTGACGCGGCCGCGGATGCGCTTCTCGATCTGCAGCACGTCCATCTCGCCCTCGATGGCGACCAGCACGTGCTCGAGGCGCGCGCGCACGTCCATGATCTCGAGGACCTTCTGCTTGTCGGCGAGCTTGAGCGCCATGTGCGCGGCGACGGTGTCGGCGAGGCGGCCGGCATCCTCGATGCCGGCGAGCGCGGTGAGCACCTCGGGCGGCACTTTCTTGTTGAGCTTGACGTACTGCTCGAACTGGCTGACGACCGAGCGCGAGAGCACCTCGAGCTCTTTCTCGTCGTACTTGTCGACCTCGACGGCGAGCGTGACCTGGGCCGTGTAGAACGGGCCGCCGAGCAGCTTTTCGACGTTGCCGCGGTCGACGCCCTCGACCAGCACCTTGACGGTGCCGTCCGGCAGCTTGAGCAGCTGCAGGATGGTGGCGATGGTGCCGATGCGGTAGAGGTCGTCGATCTTGGGATCGTCGATGTCGGCCTGGCGCTGCGCCACGAGCATGATGCGCTTGTCGCCCTTCATGGCCGATTCGAGCGCGAGGATGGATTTCTCGCGGCCGACGAACAGGGGCAGCACCATGTGCGGGTACACCACCACGTCACGCAGCGGCAGGACGGGGATGTTGTCGAGGGGAGCGAGGGCGGCAGTTTCGGTCATGCCCTCATGGTGGGGGCGACGCCCCCCCGATTCAAGTGCGCGACCGCCCGGTCGCCGACTCAGTCGCGGATCTGGAGGAGCTTGCCCGAATCGGTCAGCAGGTAGAGGTAGCCGTCCGGCCCCTCGCGGATGTCGCGCACGCGCTCCTTGAGGTCGCCGAAGAGCCGCTCGCGGGCGGCCTCGCGGTCGCCCTCGAGGCGCACCCGCCAGACGGCGGTGCCCGCCAGGGCGCCCATCAGGGCATCCCCTTTCCACTGGGGGAAGCGGCGGCCGGAATAGAACACCAGCCCCGAGGGGGCGATGGAGGTGGGCACCCAGAAGCTCACAGGAGGCTCGTAGGCGGGTTCATGGGTGCCCCCGCCGTAGCGGCAGGCCTCGCCCTTGGGTGCGCCGTAAGGGCAGCCGTAGCTCACCTTGGGCCAGCCGTAGTTGCGGCCGGGCAGCACCCGGTTGAGCTCGTCGCCGCCCTGGGGGCCGTGCTCGTTGAGCCAGAGCTCGGAGGTGCCCGGGCGCAGCGCCGCGCCCTGGGGGTTGCGGTGGCCGTAGGACCAGATTTCGGGTCGGGTCTTGCTGATGCCGGGGTTGCCGGCGGGCAGGCTGCCGTCGCGGTTGAGGCGGATGACCTTGCCGAGGGTGGCGTCGAGGTCCTGCGCCGGGTCGAACTTCTGGCGCTCGCCGAGGGTGATGTACATCGTCTTGTCCGGCCGGAACACGATGCGCGAGCCGAAATGGCCGGAGCCCGTGACCTTCGGGGTCTGGCGGTAGATGACCTCGATGCCCTCGAGGGCGCTGCCGACCAGCCGGCCGCGGGCGACGGCGGTGCCGGCGAGGTCCTTCTCGGCGCCGCTGCCCTGCTCCGCGTAGGTCCAGTAGATGAACGGCTCGCGCGGGAAGTCGGGGTCGACGGCGACATCGAGCAGGCCGCCCTGGTTGCGGAACGCGACCGGCGGCACGGCGAGCGTGGCGAGGATGCGCGCCCCCTGGGCGTCGAGCAGCAGGATGGAGCCCGGCTTCTGGGTGACGAGCATGCGCCCGTCGGGCAGGAACGCGAGGCCCCAGGGCGAGCTGAGGCCGCTCTGCAGGGTGACGACGCGCGGGGCGACCGGGGCGGCGGACTGGGCGGCGAGCGGCGCGACGGCCGCCGACAGCCACATCACCCCCGTGACGAGGAGAGCGGTCGGACGCATGGGGACTCCGGCTTTCGGGTCAGGACGCGCCGCCCGAGGCCCGCTTGGCGGTCTCCTCGGTGGGCTCGGACTTGAACACGATGTAGGGCGGCGAATGCCCTTCGATGACGGACTCATCGACCACGACCTTGCTCACGCCCTTGAGGGACGGCAGGTCGTACATGGTCTCGAGCAGCACGCCTTCCATGATGGTGCGCAGGCCGCGCGCGCCGGTCTTGCGCTGCATCGCCTTGCGGGCGATGGCGCGCAGGGCATCCTCGCGGAACTCGAGCTCGGCGCCTTCCATGTCGAAGAGGCGCTTGTACTGCTTGGTCAGCGCGTTCTTCGGGTCTTGCAGGATGGACATCAGCGCTTCTTCGTCGAGCTCTTCGAGCGTGGCGACCACGGGCAGGCGGCCGACGAACTCGGGGATGAGGCCGAACTTGATGAGGTCCTCGGGCTCGACGTCACGGAACACATCGGTGCCGTGCGGCCGTTCGTCCTTGGTGCGCACCTCGGAGGTGAAGCCGATGCCGCCCTTCTGGGTGCGGTTGAGGATCACTTTTTCGAGGCCGGCGAAGGCGCCGCCCACGATGAAGAGGATGTTGGAGGTGTCGACCTGCAGGAACTCCTGCTGCGGGTGCTTGCGCCCGCCCTGCGGCGGCACCGAGGCCACCGTGCCCTCGATGAGCTTGAGCAGCGCCTGTTGCACGCCCTCGCCCGAGACATCACGCGTGATGGAGGGGTTGTCGGACTTGCGGGAGATCTTGTCGATCTCGTCGATGTAGACGATGCCGGTCTGCGCCTTCTCGACGTCGTAGTCGCACTTCTGGAGCAGCTTCTGGATGATGTTCTCGACATCCTCGCCGACATAGCCCGCCTCGGTGAGCGTGGTGGCGTCGGCGATGGTGAACGGGACGTTGAGCAGCCGCGCCAGGGTCTCGGCGAGCAGCGTCTTGCCCGAGCCGGTGGGGCCGATGAGCAGGATGTTGCTCTTGGCGATCTCGACTTCGTCCTTGCCACGCGCGCCGCCCGCCGCGTTGCCGCGGTTCTGGAGGCGCTTGTAGTGGTTGTAGACGGCGACCGAGAGCACCTTCTTGGCACGCTCCTGGCCGATCACGTAGTCGTCGAGGACCTTCTTGATCTCGACGGGCTTAGGCAGTTTGTCGCGGGCGCGCTCCGCGCGGGTCTCGAGCTCCTCGCGGATGATGTCGTTGCAGAGCTCGACGCATTCGTCGCAGACGAACACCGAGGGGCCCGCGATGAGCTTGCGGACCTCATGCTGGCTCTTGCCGCAAAAGGAGCAGTACAGCAGCTTGCCGTCGTCGCCCCGACCGCCTTTCTCGTCCTTCATGCGGGCGTTATAGCCGCTTTTCGAGGGACTTGTCCACGAGACCGTAGGCGATGGCAGCCTCGACGCCCATGAAGTTGTCGCGTTCGGTGTCCTGCTGGATCTTCTCGATGGGCTGGCCGGTGTGGTCGGCCAGGATCTTGTTCAGGCGCTCGCGGGTGAGCAGCATCTCGCGGGCCTGGATGCTGATGTCCGTGGCCTGGCCTTGGAAGCCGCCCCAGGGCTGGTGGATCATCGCGCGCGAGTTCGGGAGCATGTAGCGCTTGCCCTTGTTGCCGCCCGCGAGCAGCACGGCGCCCATCGAGGCCGCCATGCCGATGCAGATGGTGCTGATGTCGGGCTTGATGAACTGCATGGTGTCGTAGATGGCGAGCCCCGCGCTCACCGAGCCGCCCGGCGAGTTGATGTAGAGCGAGATGTCCTTGTCCGGGTTCTCGGACTCGAGGAACAGCAGCTGCGCCACGATGAGGTTCGCCATGTGGTCCTCGACGGGACCCACGACGAAGATCACGCGCTCCTTGAGGAGGCGCGAGTAGATGTCGTAGGCGCGCTCGCCGCGGGCCGTCTGTTCGACGACCATCGGCACGAGGTTGAGGGCTTGCTCGTTCATGAGGGTCTCGCTCACTCGTTGGGCTGGTTCTTGCCGAAGCCGGTCAGTTCGCTGAAGGACGCCGGCTTGTCCGTGACCTTCGCCTGCGAGAGCACCCAGTCGATGAGCTGGTCTTCGAGGGTGGCGGACTCGAGCTGGCGCATGGCATCGGCGTTCTGCAGGTACTGGCGGCGCATCTCGTCGGCCTGCGGATGGTCGCCCACGAGCTCGGCGAGGCGCGCCTGCACGCGCTCGCGGTCGACCTTCATGTCCTGCGCGCGCATGATCTCGCCGACCACGAGGCCGAGCGCGACGCGACGGCGCGCGGGCTCGACCATGCCCTCGGCGGCCGGCAGCTGCTTCGGGTCGCGGATGCCGACGCGGCGCGCGAAGTCGACCTGCATGCTCTGCACGGTCTCGGCGACCATGCCTTTGGGCACTTCGATGGGGTTGGCGTCGTGCAGCGCATCGAGCACGGCCGTGCGCACGCGGCCGCGGATGGCGCCGACGAGCTCGCGCTGCATGCTCTCGCGCACGTCGCGGCGCAGGGCCTCGACGCCGCCCTCGGCGACGCCGAAGGCCTTGCAGAACTCGTCGTCGATGGCCGGCAGCTTCTCTTCCTCGACGGCCGTGACCGCGAGCGCGAACTCGGCGGTCTTGCCGGCGACGGTGGGGCTGCCGTAATCGGCGGGGAAGTTGACGGTGACGTTGCGGGACTCGCCCGCCTTCGCGCCCTGCACCCCGGCCTCGAACTCGGCGAGCATCTGGCCCTTGCCGAGCACGAACTTGATGCCGGTGGCGCTGCCGCCCTGGAAGGTCTCGCCGCCGATGCGGCCTTCGAAGTCGACGGTGACGCGGTCGCCGTCGGCCGCCGGGCGCTCGACGGCCACGTAGTCCGGCCGCTGGCGGCGCATGGACTCGAGCATGGCGTCGATGTCGGCGTCGGTGATGTCGGCGGTCGGACGCTCGATGGCGAGCTCCGAGACGGGCTTGACCTTGACCTCGGGCATGACCTCGAGCAGCGCGGTGAAGCGCAGTTCGGCACCGGGCTCGGCCGAGAGATTCTCGATGCGCGGGTCGGTGGCGGGCTTGAGGTTCTCACGGCTCACGGCCTCGGAGTACGACTCGCGCAGCAGGTCGCCCACGACCTCGGTCTGCACCTGCGAGGCGAACTGCTGGCGCACCACGGCGAGCGGGGCCTTGCCCGGGCGGAAGCCCTTGAGGCGCGCGGTCTTGGCGAGTTGCTTGAGGCGCGACTCGATCTCGCCGGCGACGCGCTCGGCGGGGACCGCCACTTCGATGCGGCGCTCGAGGCCCGCCACCGTGCTCACTGATACCTGCATGATGCTTCCTGAATCATCTGAAAGGTGGTGCGAAAGGAGAGACTCGAACTCTCAAGGGTTGCCCCGCTGGAACCTAAATCCAGTGCGTTTACCAGTTCCGCCACTTTCGCGCCGGAGCGGGGGGTGGTGGGCCGTGTAGGGATCGAACCTACGACCAATTGATTAAGAGTCAACTGCTCTACCAGCTGAGCTAACGGCCCTTCGAAAACAACCCGCAATCCAAAAAAACCGTCCCCTCGCCCTTGCAGGGGATTGGGGTGGACGATGGGGATCGAACCCACGACGGCCGGGATCACAACCCGGGGCTCTACCACTGAGCTACGTCCACCGCCGACGCCGGCCCCGCCCACCCGAAGGTTGGCGCGCCCGGCAGGACTCGAACCTGCGACCTACGGCTTAGAAGGCCGTTGCTCTATCCAGCTGAGCTACGGGCGCCC
>RFTM01000085.1 GCA_009923475.1 Gammaproteobacteria bacterium
ACGCCGGCGCGCCGGCGTGGGCATGGTTCGGCGGCCTGTTCGGCGCGATGTACGTGACGGTGGCGACGCTCGCCGGACCGCGCATCGGCGCGCTGCTGCTGCTCTCGCTGACGGTCGCCGGGCAGATGGTCGCCTCGATCGTGGTCGACCACTACGGCCTGCTCGGGTTCCCGCAGCAGCCCGCGACGCTGCTGCGCCTGCTCGGCGTCGCGTTCCTGGTCGCCGGGATCGTGCTGGTCTCGCGCTGAGCGTCAGCCCGCGGCGCAGTCGCCGCAGAGGCCCTTGATCTCGAGCGAGGTCGGCTCGATGCGGAAGCCCATCGCCAGCGATTTCTCGGCGAGCGCGCGGTTGATGGCCGGGTCGTCGATCTCGGCGACGCGGTGGCAGGCGCGGCAGACCAGGAACTGCGCCACGTGCGCGTGGCCCGGCTCGCCGCATCCCATGAACGCGTTCAAGGAATCGATGCGGTGCACGAGCCCCGCCGCCACCAGGAACTCGAGCGCGCGGTAGACGGTGGGCGGCGCGGCCTTGGCGCGCTCCTTCGCGAGCTCGGCGAGGACCTGGTAGGCGCCGATGGGCTCATGCGAGCGCCACACCAGTTCGAGGACCCGCCGCCGTACCGGCGTCAGGTTGAGCCCGCGCCGGGCGCAGAGCGCGACGGCGGACTCGACCGCGCGCTCGACGCAGGCGGCGTGGTCGTGGGCGGCGTGCCCGTGCGCGCGTTCATGGGCCATGCCCTACGGTATCATGCGGCCACCATGCGAAACACGGACCGTATCCCCGTCACCGTGCTGACGGGCTTCCTCGGGTCGGGCAAGACCACCTTGCTCAACCGCATCCTCTCCGAGCAGCACGGCCGGCGCATCGCCGTCATCGAGAACGAGTTCGGCGAGGTCGGCGTCGACCACCAGCTCGTGATCGGCGCCGAGGAGGAGATCTTCGAGACCAACAACGGCTGCATCTGCTGCACGGTGCGCGGCGACCTGCTGCGCATCCTCGGCCAGCTGCTCAAGCGCCGCGACCGCTTCGACCACATCATCGTCGAGACCACCGGCATGGCCGACCCCGGCCCGGTCGCGCAGACCTTCTTCCTCGACGACGACTTCAAGAAGCAGTTCACGCTCGATGCCATCGTCACGCTGGTCGACGCGCGGCACATGGAGCGGCACCTCGACGAGATGAAGGAGCCCGGCGAGCAGGTGGCGTTCGCCGACGTGATCCTGCTCAACAAGACCGACCTCGTCGACGAGGCGACGCTGGAGCGCGTCGAGCGCCGGGTGCGCGCCATCAACGGCACGGCGCGCGTGTACCGCACCCGCAACGCCGACGTGCCCATCGACGCCGTGCTCGGCGTCGGCGCCTTCGACCTGCAGCGCGCGCTCGCGGTCGACGCCGCGTTCCTCGAGCCGCAGTACCCCTTCGAGTGGGCCGGCATCTACGAGCTGCCCGCCGGGCGTCACGCGCTGCGCACCGGCGGCGATGCGCACCACGCGCACGACCATCACCACGACCACCATGGCCACGACCACCACGGTCATGACCACCACGACCATGAGGGCCATGACCATCATGGCCACGACGATCACGGCCACGGACATCACGGGCACGACCACGGCGACGGTCTTGGCGTCGCGGTGCTGCCCTGTGCCGGACGCGACGAAGCCGCGCTCGCGGCCTGCGTCGAACCGGCGGTGCGCGCGTTCGCCGAAGAGGCGGTGAAGGTCGAGTGCGGCGGCGCGCTGCGGGCCGGCCATGCGCTGCACCGCATCGACATCTCGCACGAGGGCGGCGGCGCGGTGCTCGAGATGCCCGCCGCCGGCACGGTGGCGGTGTTCTGCGAACACGCGCCCGCCGAGTCCGGGCTGCGCCTCGCGGGGCATGCGCCGGTGGCGCAGCGCGCATTCGCCTCGCACCACCACGACGAGAAGATCTCCTCGATCGGCCTCACCGATGCGCGGCCGCTCGACTTCCGCAAGTTCGACGAGTGGATCTCCTACCTGCTCAAGAGCCGCGGCGAGGACATCTTCCGCATGAAGGGCGTGGTCTCGATCGAGGGCGAGGACCGGCGCTACGTGTTCCACGGCGTGCACATGATGTTCGACGGCCAGATCGAACGGCCGTGGCCGGCGGGCGCGGAGCGCCTCAGCACGCTGGTGTTCATCGGCCGTGACCTCGACCGTCAGGAGCTGGAAGCGGGCTTCCACTCCTGCTTCGCATGATGCCCGTGACGGCGCGGTGATGAAGCGCCCGGCGGCGATGCTCGAGCCGCGCGGCTCGGTGGTGCTCGACGACTTCGTCGCCGACATCGCCTGGTCGCCCGACGGCGCGCGTCTCGCGGTGGCGGGGGGCGAGGGCAAGGTGTTCCTGGTCGGGCGCGTGTCGGGCGCGACGGCGCAGGCGCTGCAAGCGCGCGAGGTCGGCGAGCACCTGCTCGGCACGGTGTCCGTGGCCTGGCAGCCGCGCGGCGCGGCGTTCGTCTCCAGCGGGCAGGACGGCACGCTCGCGCTGCGCGACGGCGTCGACGGCCGGCTGGTCGCGCAGCAGCGTCCGGCGGCGCGCGGCCTGCCCGCGACGGCGTGGTCGCCGGACGGACGCTGGCTCGCCTCGTCCGCCGGCAAGCAGATATTCCTTTGGACGCCGGCGCTGGAGCCCGCGCACGCGCTGCCGCCGCTGGACGCGAACATCGGGGCGCTCGGCTGGGACCGTCCGGGCCGCGACCTCGCCGCCGCCGTCAACGGCGGGGTGGTCGTGCACCGCATCGAGCCGCCGCAGTTCCAGCTGCGGCGCTATCCCTGGGCGGCGCCCTGCCTCACCGCGTCCTACAGCCCGAACGGCAAGGTGCTCGCCACCGGCACGCAGGACGGCTCGGTGCATTTCTGGCACCTCGCCACCGGACGCGACTCGCAGATGCGCGGCTACCCGGGCAAGGTCGACGTCACGGTGTGGAGCGCCGATTCGCGCTGGCTCGCCACCATCGCCGATTCGCAGGTGGTCGTCTGGGACTTCGGCGGGCGCGGTCCGGAAGGCTCGCGGCCGCAGCAGCTCGCGGGGCACACCGACCGCATCGATTGCCTCGCGTTCCAGCCGAACGGCAATTTCCTCGCCTCGGCGGGCCGCGACTGGCGGCTGTCGCTGTGGCTGCCCGGCAAGACGCCGGCCGCGCTCGACGCGCATCTCGCCGACTCCGAGCCCTCGGCGCTGCGCTGGTCGCCGGACGGCCGCTTCGTCGCGCTCGGCGAACGCCGCGGGCGGCTCGCGATCTACGAGCTCGTGCGGCTCGGCTGAACACGCCGGCCGGCCTGCCGCGGCGTTGCGTGCGCAGGCCGCGCGGGCGTATGGTCGGCGGATGTCGGTCAGCCCGTCCAAGAGGTCTCTCATGCCCGTCATCCGTACCGGCCGCGCCACCGCCTGCGCCGCGCTCTCCTCCATCGTCCTCGCCATCGCCGCCGCGCCGACCCGCGCTGTCGCCGACGATGCGCTCAACGCCAAGGTCGATGCCGCGCTCGCGGCCGGGCAGCAGCGGATGATCGGTTGGCGGCGCGACATCCACCAGAACCCCGAGCTCTCCAACCGCGAGTTCCGCACCTCCAAGATCGTCGCCGAACACCTGAAGAAGCTCGGCCTGGAGGTGCAGACCGGCGTCGCCAAGACGGGCGTGGTCGGCGTGCTGAAGGGCGGCAAGCCGGGCCCGACGATCGCGCTGCGCGCCGACATGGACGCGCTGCCGGTCAGCGAGCAGACCGATGTGCCGTTCCGGTCGCGGGCCACCGACGCCTATCGCGGCGAGACCGTGGGGGTGATGCACGCCTGCGGCCACGACTCGCACACCGCCATGCTGATGGGCCTCGCCGAGGCCTTCGCCGCCGTGCGCGCCGACCTGCCGGGCACGGTGGTCTTCCTGTTCCAGCCGGCCGAGGAGGGCGCGCCCGCGGGCGAGGAGGGCGGCGCGGCGCTGATGATCAAGGAAGGCGCGCTGGAGCGGAACAGGCCCGAGGCCGTGTTCGGTCTGCACGTCTTCGCCGGCATGCCCTCCGGCATGATCGGTTACCGCGGAGGGCCGCTGATGGCGGGCTCGGATTCCTACCGCATCCTGGTCAAGGGCCGGCAGACCCATGGCGCGCGGCCCTGGAGCGGCGTCGATCCCGTCGTCGTCTCGGCGCAGATCGTCAACGCGTTGCAGACCGTCGTCAGCCGTCAGACCGACATCACTGCCAACCCGGCCGTGGTCACGGTCGGCGTGGTGAAGGGCGGCGTGCGCTTCAACATCGTGCCCGACGAGGTGGAGATGCTCGGCACCATCCGCACCTTCGATCCGAAGCAGCGCGCGGCCATCATGGCGAGCATCGACCGCATCGTGACGAACACGGCGGAGGCGAGCGGTGCGACCGCCACGTTCACCCTGGACGCGCATTCCAATCCGGTGGTCCGCAACGACCCCGCGCTCACCGAGCGCGTGCTGCCATCGTTGCGCGCCGTCGCGGGTGAGGGCAACGTGAAGCCGGTGCCGTTGATGACCGGATCGGAGGACTTCGCCTATTTCGCCGAGAAGGTGCCGAGCTTCTTCTTCTTCGTGGGCGTGACGCCGCGCGACCAGAACATGCTCACCGCGCCGTCGAACCACTCCCCGCTCTTCTATGTCGACGAGTCGGCGTTGCCGACGGCGCAGCGCGCATTCGCGCGTGTGGCCCTCGATTACCTCGCGGGCGGCGCCGCGGCCGCCAAGCCCTGACGCCTGATCTCGGCGGCGCGCTTCACGGCGGCGCGGATGCGCGGGTAGGTGCCGCAGCGGCAGAGGTTGCCGTCCATGGCGGCGTCGATGTCGGCGTCGGTCGGCGAGGGGTTCGACTCGATCAGCGCGGCGGCGCTCATCAGCTGGCCGGATTGGCAGTACCCGCACTGCACCACGTCGAGCTCGATCCAGGCCTGCTGCACCGGGTGCAGCGCCGGGGTGCCGATGCCCTCGATGGTGGTGATGCGCGCGCCGGCCGCCGCCGCCAGCGGCGTGACGCAGGAGCGCACCGGCTGGCCGTCGAGGTGCACGGTGCAGGCGCCGCACTGCGCGATGCCGCAACCGTACTTGGTGCCGGTCATGCCGAGCATGTCGCGCAGCGCCCAGAGCAGAGGCATCTCGGGTTCGGCGTCCACTTCGTGGCGCCGGCCGTTCACGTCCAGGGTGGTCAAGGTCCTTACTCCTGTCACGGATTGCAGGAGAATATACTCGACCCGGCGGGGCAGCGTCCCGGCCGGCGGAGGCATCGATGGAGCTCGAGTTCTTCGGCGCGGCCGGCGAAGTCACCGGTTCCTGCCACCTGTTGCGGGTGGCCGGGCGGCAGGTGCTGCTCGACTGCGGGCTCGTTCAGGGCGGCCGTGACGGTCCGCTCCGCAACCGCGCCGAGTTCCCGTTCCCGGCCGCGGCCGTGGATGCGGTCATCCTGAGCCACGCCCACGTCGACCACTGCGGCCGCCTGCCGCTGCTCGTCAAGCGCGGCTACCGCGGTCCGATCTACACCAACCCCGCCTGCCGCGACCTGTTGCCCATCCTGCTGCGCGACACGGCGGGCCTCGCCCTGCGCGAGGCCGAACGCGCCCAACGGCGCCGCGGACTCGAGGGCGGCGACGCGGGCGACGGCGACGATCCGGCGCTCGAGCCGATCTTCGACCTCGAGGATGTCGAGCGCACGCTGGGCCTCGTGCGGGCCGTCCCTTACGACACGTGGCACGACCTGTTCCCCGGGCTCGCCCTGCGCCAGCACGATGCCGGCCATATCCTGGGATCGGCCAGCGTCGAGCTGCGGCTGCGCGAGGGCGACGTCGAGCGCACGCTGGTGTTCAGCGGCGACCTCGGCCGCTACGGCTCGCCCATCCTGCGCGATCCGCACCGCTTCGAGGGTGCCGACGCGGTCGTCATGGAGAGCACCTACGGCGACCGCGCGCACCGCGACCGCGATGCGACCATCGCCGAGCTCGGCGGCATCATCGCCGCCGCGGCGCGCGGGCAGGGCAACATCGTGGTGCCGGCGTTCGCCGTCGGTCGCAGCCAGGACATCCTGTACCTGCTCGCCACGCACTTCGAGGCCTGGCAGCTGCGGCATTGGCAGGTGTTCCTCGACAGCCCGATGGCGATCGAGGCCAGCGCCGTCTACTGGCGCCATGCCGAGTCCTACGATGCCGAGGCGCTGCGCCTGCGGCAGGGCTTCGGCGCGCTGCCGCCGCTCGACAACCTGCACTTCTGCCGCACGGCCGACGAATCGCGCGCCATCAACGAGTACCGATCCCACGCGTTCGTGATCGCGGGCAGCGGCATGTGCAACGGCGGCCGGGTGCTGCACCACCTGCGCCACAACCTCGGGCGGCCCGAGTGCCACGTGGTCATCACGGGGTTCCAGGCCGCAGGGACCCTCGGCCGTGCGCTCGTCGACCGCGCGCCATTCGTACGCATCCACGGCATGCCGGTGCGCGTCGAGGCGCAGGTGCACACGCTCGGCGGCCTGTCGGCGCACGGCGACCGCGCGGCGCTAACCGGCGTCGGCGACTTTTTGATAGGCCTCGGCGTCGAGCAACCCGGCGAATTCGGCGGGATTGCTCGGCTTGAGCCTGAAAATCCAGGCCGCATAGGCATCGGCATTGATTTTTTCGGGCGCATCCGCCAGTTCCGCATTCACGGCAATCACTTCACCGGATGCCGGTGTATGCACATCGGACGCCGTCTTGACCGATTCGACGACGCCGCAGGCCTCGTCCTTGCTGACGTGGCGGCCCACCGCCGGCGCTGTGCCCCTTCATGGTCTCGGCGAACTTCTCGTAGTACGTGTCCTTCGGGCACACGTTTTGCTTCGCGACGTACCCGCGGTCCCGCGCGTTCATCGTGTCCAGTACGGTAAGGCCGCGGCGGCTCACGGCGCTCGCCAGCCGACGCGGCACGTTGGCGGCGATTACCGGCCAGCCGCGCACACGTGCCAACTCCACCATCGGTCGATAGTCGGCCGGGTAGTTGTCCCACGGGCGTGAGCCGGCGAGGAAATCCTTTTCGGAGACCGTCCCGGCCACGTACTGATCGACCAACGGTTGCACATCGCGCTCGAACATTTCGAGCGTCAGCACGACATGCGCCCGCCGGTCGCCCAGCGCCGCCAGAACCGCGTGCTCGGCGGCATGG
>RFTM01000086.1 GCA_009923475.1 Gammaproteobacteria bacterium
GCCGCGTCTGCCGACGGCAGCACGCTGCCCGACGCTCCGTCCGGACTTGAGGCGGCGGCGGAAGCCCCCGGCGAGCGTCGCGTGTTCGGCTCGGTGGTGCTGTTGCTGGTGGTGATCGTCGCCGGCCAGTGGGTCAGCGCGGGGATCGAGCGTCTCGGCATCACGCTGCCGGGCTACATCGGCGCGATGTTGCTCGCCGCGCTGGCGGTGAACGGTGCGGAAGCCCTCGGTCGTTGGCGGCCCTCCGTCGCGGTGCTCGACATCTTGGGCGCGGTCGCGCTGTCGCTGTTCCTCGCCATGTGGCTGATGACGCTCGACCTGCGGCAGCTGCACGCGGTCGCGGGGGCGCTGCTCGTCAACCTCGCACTGCAGGTCGCGCTCATCGCGATGTTCCTCGGGGTCGTGTTCCGGGCGATGGGCCGTGACCACGACGCCGCGGTGATGTCGGGCGGGTTCACCGGCTTCATGTTGGGGACCACGGCGACCGCGCTCGCGGTGATGCGCGCCTTGGTCGATCGGCATGGGCCGGCGCCGCGCGCCTTCCTGGTCGCGCCCCTGGTCGGCGCATTCTTCATCGACTTCGTCAACGCCCTCATCATCACGACGTTCATCAACCTGCTCTCCTGAGCGGGCGCCCGCGAGGCCCTGGCCCGTCCGGGCAGCGGGCGGGCGAGGGGGGTAGAATGACGGTCGGAGCATCCTGATGGCGCCGCGCACGCTGTTCGACAAGATCTGGGACCAGCATGTCGTCCGCGAACTTGCGGACGGCGTCGCGCTGCTCGCCATCGACCGCGTGTTCCTGCACGAGCGCACCGGCTCGGTGGCGCTCAAGGGTCTGGCCGCGGCCGGGCGCCCGGTGCTCGATCCCGCGCGGGTGTTCTGCACCATGGACCACATCGTCGACACCTTCCCCGGGCGTGGCGATGCCACGCGCATGCCCGGCGGCGAGGCCTTCATCCTCGAGACCCGCGCGGCGGCCCGTGCCGCCGGGATCCGCGTCTTCGACGTGCGCGACCCGCAGCAGGGCATCGTGCACGTGATCTCGCCCGAACTCGGGCTCGCGCTGCCGGGCGCCACCATCGTCTGTCCGGACAGCCACACCTGCACCCAGGGCGCGTTGGGTGCCTTGGCCTGGGGCATCGGATCGACCGAGGCGGAGCACGCGCTCGCCACCGGCACGCTGCGCGTCAAGCGGCCTCGGCGGTTGCGGATCAGCGTCGAGGGCCGGCTGGCGCCCGGGGTCACGGCGAAGGACCTCGCGCTCTTCATCCTCGCGCGGCACGGCGTGGCGGGCGGCGACGGGTTCGTGGTCGAGTACGCCGGCAGCGCCGTGCGCGCGCTCGACATGGAAGCGCGGATGACGCTCTGCAACATGGCGACCGAGTTCTCGGCCATGACCGGCCTCATCGCGCCCGACGAAGTGACCTTCGATTACCTGCGCGGCCGGCCCTATGCGCCGCAGGGCGTGGCATTTGATGCGGCCGTGGCGGCTTGGCGCGACCTCGCGGGCGATGCGGACGCCGTGTTCGACCGCGAGATCCGCATCGATGCCGCCGAGGTCCCGCCCATGGTCACCTGGGGCACGAGCCCGCAGCACGCCGTGGGCATCGATTCCGCGGTGCCGGCGGCCGGGAGCAGCGGCGCTGCGCCTGAGGCTCATGCCCGGGCGCTGAGCTACATGGGCATCGAGGCCGGCCAAGCGCTCGCCTCGCTGCCCATCACCGCGGCGTTCATCGGGTCCTGCACCAACAGCCGTCTTTCGGACCTGCGGCGCGCGGCAGCGATCTTGCGGGGCCGGCGCGTCGCGCCGGGCGTGCGCGCGATCTGCGTCCCGGGATCGATGTCGGTGAAGCGCGCCGCCGAGGCCGAGGGGCTCGACAAGGTGTTCACCGACGCCGGGTTCGAGTGGCGCGAGTCGGGCTGCTCGATGTGCTTCTTCGCGGGCGGCGAGAGCTTCGGGCCGCGCGAGCGCGTGGTCTCATCGACCAACCGCAACTTCGAGAGCCGGCAGGGGCCAGAGACGCGGACCCACATCGCCAGTCCCGAGACGGTGGCGGCGAGCGCGCTGGCTGGGCATATCGCCGATCCGCGCCGCGTCGCGCGCCCCGAGGCGGCGTGATGGAGCCGCTGCGCGAGATCACCGCCGTCGCCGCGCCTTTGCTGCGCGACAACGTCGACACCGACGCCATCATCCCCTCGCGGGAGATGAAGACCGTCTCCAAGACGGGCCTTGCGGACGGCCTGTTCGCAGGATGGCGCTACACCGCCATCGGTGGCCGCGAGCCCGATCCGTCGTTCGTGCTCAACCAGGCGGACTTTTCGGGCGCGCGCATCCTCCTCGGCGGGGCCAACTTCGGCTGCGGGTCGAGCCGTGAGCATGCGGTCTGGGCGCTGCACGAGTACGGCATCCGCGCCGTCATCGCGCCGTCGTTCGCGCCGATCTTCGCCGCCAACTGCATCCGCAACGGCCTGTCGCCGGTGCGCCTGCCCGCAGACGCCGTCGCGGCGTTGGCGGCGCATGTCGCGGTCGACCCGCGATCGAGGCCCATCACGGTCGATATGCTGCGTTGCGAGGTCCGCGCCGCAGCGGTCGACGGTGCGGCCGCGCTGCGTTTCCCGTTCACCTTCGATGCCGAGTCCCGCGACATGTTGCTGGAGGGGCTCGATGCCATCGACCTCACGCTCAAGCACCGCGCCGACATCGAAGCCTTCCTCATCCGTGACCGCTCGGCGCGGCCCTGGATCCATCTCGGACGACACAACCCGGACCGCAGCACATGAACATCCTCATCAGCGAGGTCGGCCCGCGTGACGGCCTGCAGAGCATCACGCCCGTGATGCCGCTCGAAGACAAGAAAGCCTGGATCTCCGCCGAGGCGGAGGCAGGCGTGACCGAGATCGAGGTCGGCAGCTTCGTGCCCGCGAAGTTGTTGCCGCAACTCGCCGACTCCGCTGAGGTGGTTCGCCATGCCCGCACCATCCCCGGTCTCACCGTGGCCGCGCTGGTCCCGAACCTGCGTGGCGCCGAGGCGGCGGTGGAGGCGGGCGCCCACAAGATCACGCTGCCGCTGTCGGTGTCCGAGACCCACAGCCTCAAGAACGTGCGACGCACCCACGCCCAGATGCTGGACGAGGCGCGCGCCATCGTGGCGCTGCTGCGCGGCTTGCCGCCGGAGCGCAGGCCCAAGTTCGAGGGCGGACTGTCGACGGCGTTCGGCTGCACCATCGAGGGCCATGTGCCGCCCGAGCGCGTGGTCGCGCTCGCCGAGGCCCTGATGGACGCCGGCTGCGACGAGGTGGGTCTCGCCGATACCAGTGGCTACGCGAACCCCGCGCAGGTGCGCGATCTCGTGCGTCGGGTGCATGCGGCGGTCGGCGCCCACGCCTTGTCGGGCCTGCACCTGCACAACACGCGCGGACTTGGCCTCGCCAATGTCATCGCCGGGTTGGAGGTCGGCATCACCACCTTCGACAGTTCGCTGGGCGGGCTCGGCGGTTGTCCATTCGCGCCCGGCGCATCGGGCAACATCGTCACCGAGGACCTCGTGTTCATGCTGGAGGCCATGGGTCTGCGTACGGGCATCGACCTGCCGAAGCTCTTGCGCGTGCGCGAGGTGCTGCGTGCAGCGCTGCCGGGCGAGCCCTTGTACGGTTTCACCCCCGGCGCGGGCCTGCCGCTCGGCTTCAGCCAGGAGGCCCGTCCATGAGCGCCGCAGAGGCCCCGTCGCTGCCGCTCTCCGGTCTGCGCGTGGTGGAGTTCACCCATATGGTGATGGGACCTGCGGTAGGGGCCATCCTCGCGGAACTCGGCGCGGAGGTCATCCGCATCGAGCCTTTGGGCGGCGACTCGACGCGCAACCTTCCGGGTTCGGGCGCGGGCTACTTCCCCATGTACAACCGCAACAAGAAGAGCCTGTGCCTCGACCTCAAGTCGGCCGAAGGTCTGGGCATCGCGCAACGCCTCTGCGGCTCTGCGGACGTGGTCGTCGAGAATTTCCGTGCCGGGACGATGGACAAGCTCGGTCTCGGCTACGACACCCTCGCGGCCGGAAATCCGCGGCTGATCTACTGCTCCGAGAAGGGGTTCCTGAGCGGGCCGTACGAGAACCGCACGGCCTTGGACGAGGTCACGCAGATGATGGGCGGACTCGCCTACATGACCGGTCCGCCGGGGCGGCCGTTGCGCGCCGGCACCTCCGTCATCGATGTCACGGGCGGCATGTTCGGCGTCATCGCCATCCTCGCCGCCATCGAGCAGCGCCATGCCACCGGGCGCGGACAGAAGGTCAGCAGCGCGCTCTTCGAGACCACCGTGTACCTCGTCGGCCAGCACATGGCGCAGATGGCCGTCACGGGCCAGCCGGCCAAGCCCATGCCGGTGCGCATCTCGGCCTGGGCCATCTACGACGTCTTCGAGACCGCCGATGGCGAACAGGTGTTCGTCGGCATCGTGTCCGACGGCCTTTGGCAGAAGTTCTGCGAGGCCTTCGGTTGGAAGGCAGAGGGCGCCGACCCTGCCTACAAGACCAATGCCCAACGCGTCGCCCAGCGCGACGCCTTGCTGCCGCGGGTGCGGGAGCTCTTCAAGGGCTACCGTCGGGAAGACCTGGTGGCCATCCTCGAGCGCACGGGCCTGCCGTTCGCGCCCATCGGCAAGCCCGAGGAGATGTTCGACGATCCGCACCTCGCGGCCAACGGCAGCCTCGGCCCGACGACGCTGCCGGACGGGCGGGAGACCCGCCTGCCCATCCTGCCCATCGAGATGGACGGCCGTCGACCCACCCAGGGCGGGATGCTCGCGCGCGTCGGCGAGCATTGTGATGAAATATTGACGGGGCTCGGGCTATCCCCGGCAGCGGTCGCCGACCTGCGCGCGCGCAAGGTCGTCGGCTGAACGCCGACGGCGCGCCGCCGCGCTTCCCGTCGGGCAACCCATCCGAGGACATTGGAGCACATCGCTTGGCACATCTTCCGCACGACATCGCCGGCATCGAGGACGAACTGCAGGACGACGAGCGCCTGGTGCGCGACTCGGTCGCCAAGTTCGTCGACGCCGAGGTGTTGCCCGGCATCGGCCGTGCGTTCGAGGAGCACCGCTTCCAGCGCGAGCTCGTCGCGCCGATGGCCCGGCTGGGCCTCTTCGGCTCCTCGCTGGAGGGCTATGGTTGCGCCGGGCTGAACGCCGTCTCCTACGGGCTCATCTGCCAGGAGCTCGAGCGCGGCGACTCCGCGCTGCGCAGCTTCGTGTCGGTGCAGTCCTCGCTCTGCATGTATCCCATCTTCACCTACGGCAGCGAGGAGCAGCGGCAGCGCTTCCTGCCGGGCATGGCGCGCGGCGAGGTCATCGGCTGCTTCGGCCTCACCGAGGCGCACGGCGGGTCCGATCCGCTCAACATGAACACCACGGCGCGCCGCCGCGGCGACGACTGGGTGCTGAACGGCTCCAAGATGTGGATCACCAACGCGCCGCTCGCCGACGTGGCGGTGGTGTGGGCGCTCACCGACGAGGGCGTCCGCGGGTTCCTCGTCGAGCGCGGCATGAAGGGCTTCGAGTCGCGCGAGATCGAGCGCAAGTTCTCGTTGCGCGCCTCGGCCACGGGCGCGCTGTTCTTCGATGATGTCGTGCTGCCGGCCTCCAGCATGCTGCCCGGCAGCGGCGTCGGTCTCAAGGCGCCGCTCTCCTGCCTGACCCAGGCGCGCTTCGGCATCGCTTGGGGCGTGCTCGGCGCGGCCCGTGCCTGCCTCGACGAGGCGCTCGCCTATACCCGCGAGCGCGTGCTCTTCGGCCGCCCCCTTGCCGCCACCCAGTCGGTGCAGATCCGCCTCGCCGAGATGTCGCGCAAGATCTCCACCGGGCAGGTGCTCGCGCTGCACCTCGGGCGCCGCAAGGACCGCGGCATCCTCTCGCCGGTGCAGGTGTCGCTCGCCAAGTGGAACAACTGCCGCGCCGCCATCGATGTGGCCCGCGAGGCGCGCGACCTGCTGGGCGGCGCCGGCATCACCGCCGAGCATGTCCCCATCCGGCATGCGCTCAACCTCGAGAGCGTGATCACCTACGAGGGCACCGAGACCATCCACCAGCTCTCGCTCGGCCGCGAGCTCACCGGGCTCAACGCGTTTTGAGGGCGTTCGGGCTCGCGCTGTCCGTGCTGGCTCCGTCCGCGCTCGCCGATGACGGGGCGGGCCGGGCGCCGCCCTCTTGGGAGCTCGAGGCCTACTATGCGGGCGATCTTTGGCGCAACCTCGACGGCGGTCTCGAGCGCGGCGGCGCTTACCTCGACAGCCTGGACGTGACGGTCTCCTGGGACGGCGAGCGCGCCATCGGAGTGCCGGGCCTCTCGGCGCAGGCGCTGGTGCTGTGGAACAACGGCGGGTCCATCTCGCGCAAGGCGGGCGACAGCTTCCTGCTGAGCAACATCGAGACCGTGGAGGCGCTTCGGCTTTATGAGGCCTGGGTGCAATACGCGCCTGCGCAGCCTGAGCGCAGCGTCAAGTTCGGGCTCTACGACCTCAACACGGAGTTCGACGCCACCGAGACCGGTGCCTTGTTCCTGAACTCCACTTTCGGCACCGGGGTCGACCTCGCTCAGTCGGGCCTTGCGGGTCCATCGGTGTTCCCTTTGACCTCGCTCGCCGTGCGCGGGAGGTGGCGTTTCGACGACGGCTGGCGCCTGCAGGCGGCGCTGCTCGACGGCGTACCCGGCGACCCGGCGGATCCGCGGCGCACCGCGGTCAAGCTCTCGTCCGCCGAGGGCGCGCTCGGCGTGCTGGAAGTCGAGCACGATGGCGACGGTCGGCGCTGGGTCATCGGCCATTGGCGCTACAGCGCGCGCTTCGACCAGTTGTCGGCGACGGACCCTGACGGCGCGCCGCGGCGATCGCGGGGCAACGCGGGCACCTACGCGTTCGTGGAGACACCGCTGACCGGCGTGCTGGCTGCAGGTCGTGAGGCTTCGGCGGTGCTGCGTGTCGGCCGTGCCGACCCGCGGTTCAACGCCTTCCGCGACACCCTGCAGCTCGCCGTGGCTTGGCAGGGCGGTTTTTTGCGCCGTGAGGGCGAAGTGTTCGGCATCGCGGTGGCGCGCGCGTCCAACGGCGAGCAGGCGCGGGTCGCCGGTGAGTCGGCCGGGTCGCCGTTGACCCGGGACGAAACG
>RFTM01000087.1 GCA_009923475.1 Gammaproteobacteria bacterium
GCGGCCTGCTCGCGGCCAAGCAGGACGTGCTCGTGGTCTCCATCAATTACCGCCTCGGTCCCTTCGGCTGGTTCATCCCGCCGGTCGGCTCCACCGACGACCCCTTGGAACGCTCCGGCAACTTCGGCAACCTCGACACCCTCGCCGCGCTGCGTTGGGTGCAGCGCAACGCCGCCGCGTTCGGCGGCGATCCGCGGAACGTCACCGTGTTCGGCGAGTCGGCGGGCGCGACGAACACCTTGGTGCTCCTGGTCTCGCCCCTCGCCGAGGGCCTGTTCCAGCGCGTCATCGTGCAAAGCAACGCGTATGGCTTGTCGCCGCCGTGGATCCAGACCATGACGGGCAGCCGCGCGTCCGGCGCTTTCGCGGCATCGATCTTCGGCGCGTAGACGTTCAGGTACAGGCAATCCTCGCTGCCCTGACGCGATCCCGCCTTGCCGACACCGCCCAACTGCGAGCCGAACTGGATGCAGGGTTCGCCCGGCAGCAGGGTGTTGCGGACGCCCTGCCAGGCCTTGGCGGGCTGGGGCGGTCGCCAGCGCAGTTCGCCGACCGGCGGGGCGGCGTAGGGGATGCCGAGCCAGGTGTGTCCGCCGAAAGGGTTCGAATATCCCTGCACGAGGCCCGTATCGATGCTCCGTCGGGTCACGGGGTCGCCGGGGGAGGCCGCGGCCTTGGGCGCCGGGGTGCCGCTGCAACCCGTGGTCAGGAACACGACGGCCAACAAGGCCGAAGCGACCCGAAATCTCAGCTTGGAATCCATGCCTGTGTCATCCCTGTTGTGGTGCCCCGGGCCGGAATCGAACCAGCACGGCCTTGCGGCCAACGGATTTTAAGTCCGCTGCGTCTACCAGTTTCGCCACCGGGGCGCGGCCGCAGTCTAGCGTGCATGACGGCGCGCTGTTTCGCTGTGCTAGTCTGATTGCAGATAGCAGGGACGCCCTCTGCTCGAAATCGCTTGATATAACTATCATAAATGCCTGAATTGAAAGCGATCGGAATCCGGGTCTATCGTGGCGATCACGCGGTCCTCGATGGGCTCGATTGTGAACTGGGGACAGGCCGCTGCCTGCAGGTGACGGGGGCCAACGGCGCCGGCAAGACCACCTTGCTGCGCGTGCTTTGCGGCCTCATCGAACCCGAGGAAGGCGAACTGTGGTGGCGCGGCTCGCGGATCTCGCTCCGCTCGCCTGAGTACCAGCGCGCACTCTGCTATCTGGGCCACCTACCGCCGCTGAAGGACGACCTGACGGGCCGCGAAAACCTGCGCTTCGCGTCGGTCTTGCGGTCCACGTCCGCGCCGGGCGGACGCGAGGCCGCGATCGGGGCTGCCTTGGCCGAGGTGGGGGCGGCGGACTTCGCCGATCGGCCGACCCGCAGCCTTTCCACGGGCCAGCGGCGTCGGGTCGCGCTCGCAGCCTTGCCGCTGTCCGAGGCATCGCTCTGGATCCTCGACGAGCCGATCGCCAATCTGGACGCAGCCGGTCAGGCGGTCGTGGCCTCTCTCATCGCCCGGCAACTTGCGCGCGGTGGCTCGGTGATCGCCGCCACGCACCAGGAGCTCGGCCTGCCGGCATCGTCGCGGGACGAACTCGTGCTCGGAGCGGACCGATGATCGGCGCGGCGCTCGCGGTCGTCGGTCGCGACCTGCGGCTTGCGCTGCGCCGTCCGGGGCAGGCTTTGCAGCCGCTCGCGTTCTTCGCCGTGGTGACGCTGCTTTTCCCGCTCGGCTACACGCCTGAACTCGACAAGCTGCGGCAGATCGCGCCGGGCGTGCTGTGGGTGGCCGCGCTGCTCGCGGGCCTGCTGTCGCTCGAGAGCCTGTTCCGAGAGGATGCGCAGGACGGCACGCTCGAACAGATGCTGCTCTCCGGCCAACCCTTGGCGGCGCTCGCGCTGGCGAAGACGGCGGCCCACTGGCTGCTCACCGGCCTGCCGCTCACGCTGATGGCGCCCGTGCTGGGCATCGCCCTCGGCGTCCCCGGCTCCGCGATGCCCGGCATTCTGTCATCATTGGCCTTGGGTACCGTGACCTTGAGTTTGGTGGGCGCCGTGGGCGCCGCGCTGACGCTCGGGGTGCGGCGGGGTGGGGTGCTGCTCGGGTTGTTGACCTTGCCGCTCACCGTCCCGACGCTGGTGTTCGGCGCGCGCGCCACGGAACTCGCGATCGCGGGCGAGGGTCTGAGCGGGGCGCTCTACCTGCTCGCCGCGCTCGCGGTGCTCGCGGTGACCTTGGCGCCGCTCGCGGTGGCCGCCGCGCTGCGCATCGGATCGGAGTGAAGTCGACGGCATGGACTGGACCTGGTTCCACAAATTCGGCTCGCCGCCGCACGTCTACCGGCTCGCAGGGACGCTCACGCCCTGGTTCGCGTGGCCGGCCGGCCTGCTGATCGCCGCGGCGCTCTACGGCGGCCTGGTGCTCGCGCCGCCCGACTACCAGCAGGGCGACGGCTTCCGCATCATCTACGTCCACGCGCCCTCCGCCTGGGTGTCGACGATGGTCTATGCAGTGATGGCGACGTCCGCCGCCATCGGGCTCATATGGCGCATGAAGGTCGCCCATGCGGTCGCCGCGAGCTGCGCCGGTATCGGCGCCTCGTTCACGGCGGCATCGCTCGTCACCGGCATGCTGTGGGGCGAGCCGATGTGGGGCACCTGGTGGGTGTGGGATCCGCGGCTCGTGGCGCAGCTCGTGCTGCTGTTCCTGTTCGTGGGCTACGTCGGGCTGCGCTCCGCCATCGACGACCTCGGCCGTGCCGACCGCGCGAGCGCGGTGCTCGCCATCGTCGGCGTGGTCAACCTGCCCATCATCCGCTACTCGGTCGAGTGGTGGAACTCCATCCATCAGGCGCCGTCGGTCATGAAGATGGACCGGCCGTCCATGCCCATCGACATGCTGGCGCCCCTGCTCATGATGCTGCTCGGTTTCACGCTGTTCTTCGCGGCGGTGCTGCTGGTGCGCCTGCGCGCCGAGCTGCTGCGGCGCGAGCGCGCGGCGGCCTGGGTCAAGGAGGTGGTCTCGTGAGCGATTTCTTCCGCATGGGCGGCTACGCAGTCTATCTTTGGCCCGCCTACGCGCTGACCTTTGCGGTGCTCGCTTGGAATGTGCTCTCGGCGCGTCGCGCGCTGCGCGAGGCCAAGGCGGAGGCGCGCCGTCGCATGGGCCTGCGCCCGGAGCCGCGGTCGTGACGCCGCGTCAACGCCGGCTCGCGCTGGTGGCCGGCATCCTGGCCGGCGTGTCGGTCGCGGCCCTGCTCGCGATGCGCGCCTTCCAGGACAACGTCATGTTCTTCTTCGATCCGTCCCAGGTGGCCTCGGGCGAGGCGCCGGTCGACAAGAGGTTCCGGCTCGGCGGCATGGTCAGGCCCGGCACCGTGCAACGCACCCCCGGCAGCCTCGAGATGCGCTTCGTGGTCACCGATTTCAAGCGCGACGTCCCGGTGCGTTACGAGGGCGTGGTGCCCGACCTGTTCCGCGAGAACCAGGGCGTGGTGGCGCATGGTCGGCTCGGTCGCGACGGCACCTTCGTCGCCGACGAGATCCTCGCGAAGCACGACGAGAACTACATGCCTCCCGAGGTCGCCAAGGCCATCAAGGAGAAGCACGGCGGCGTGATGCCCGTGAACCCCGACCACAAGGCCGTGCCGCGCACATGATCCCCGAACTCGGCCATTTCGCGTTGGTGTTGGCGGTGGTCGCAGCGGTCGCGCAGACCGTCTTCGGCCTCGTGGGTCCCACCGGCGCGCGCGCCCATTGGCTGGCGGCGGTGCGTCCCGCCGCGCTCGCGCAGTTCCTGCTCACGAGCCTGTCGCTCGGGACCCTGGTGTACGCGTTCGTGCAGAACGATTTCTCGGTCGAGTACGTGGCCGCGAACTCCAACACCGCGCTGCCGGTCGGCTACCGGATCGCCGCGGTCTGGGGCGCGCACGAAGGGTCGTTGCTGCTCTGGGCGTGGATGCTCTGCGCCTGGACGCTGGCGGTCGCGGCGCTGTCGCGCAGCCTGCCCGACGCGTTCGCGGGCCGGGTGCTGGGGGTGCTCGGCATCGTGAGCATCGGGTTCCTGTTGTTCACCTTGGTCACGTCCAACCCTTTCGTGCGCCTCGATCCGCCGGCGCCGGACGGGCGTGACCTCAACCCCCTGCTGCAAGACCCGGCGCTGGCCGCGCATCCGCCGATGCTCTATGCGGGCTACGTCGGATTGTCGGTCGCCTTCGCGTTCGCCTGTGCCGCCATGATCGAGGGCCGGCTCGACCAGACCTGGGCGCGCTGGACGCGTCCCTGGACGACGGTCGCCTGGGCCTTCCTCACGGTCGGCATCGCGCTCGGTTCCTGGTGGGCGTATTACGAGCTCGGCTGGGGCGGTTATTGGTTCTGGGACCCGGTCGAGAACGCCTCGTTCATGCCCTGGCTCGTGGCCACCGCGCTCATCCACTCGCTGGCGGTGACCGAGAAGCGGGGGCTCTTCAAGAGCTGGACGCTGCTGCTCGCCATCCTCGCGTTCTCGCTGTCCCTGCTCGGCACTTTCCTCGTGCGCTCCGGGGTGCTGGTGTCCGTGCACTCCTTCGCGGCCGACCCGACGCGCGGGCTCTTCATCCTCGCCTTCCTGGTCGTCATCGTCGGCGGCGCGCTCGCGCTCTATGCGTGGCGCGCGCCGCTGCTTCGCAGCGAGGCCGGCTTCGAGTTCACCTCGCGCGAGTCCTTCCTGCTCTTCAACAACATCCTGCTGGTGGTGGCCGCTGCGGCGGTCTTCGCCGGCACCATGGCGCCGCTCATCTCCGATTCGCTCGGCCTCGGCACGCTGTCGGTCGGCAGCCAGTATTTCGACCCCGTGTTCCTGCTGCCCACGCTGCCGCTGCTCGCGCTCGCGGCCGTGGGCCTGCACGCGAGCTGGAAGCGCGGGCGCCTGTCGGCGCGCCGCGGCGCCATCCTGACGACGCTCGCGATCGCCGTGGTGCTGACGTTCGCCTTGGTGTTCGGCGCCTGGAGCGGCGCCAAGGCGCTCACGCCGGTCGGCTTCGCGCTCGGTCTGTGGTTGATCGGCTCCGCGCTGGTCGATCCCATCGACCGCATCCGCCGCCGGCTCAGCATGACGCCGGCCGTCATCGGCATGGCCCTCGCGCACGCCGCACTGGGCGTCTTCGTCGTCTCGGTCACGGCCGTCGAGTCCTACACGCGCGAGCGCGACCTCGCGCTCGCGGTGGGCGAGTCCGGCAAGGTCGGCGAGTACGAGTACCGCCTGACCGGCCTCGAGATGCGCGAGGGCCCGAACTACGACGCGCTGCGCGGCGAGATCGTGGTGAGCGAGGGCGGGCGGCAGATCGGGCTGCTGCACCCGGAGAAGCGCAGCTACTGGGTGCAGCGCCAGCAGATGACCGAGGCGGGCATCGACATGCAGCCGACGCGCGACATCTTCGCCGCGCTCGGCGAGGACCTCGGCGCCGGACGATGGAGCGTGCGCGCGCAGGTGCGTCCGCTCATCAACTATGTCTGGCTGGCGGCGCTGCTGATGGCGATCGGCGGGGTCGTCGCGGCCTTCGACCGCCGCTATCGCCGCGAGGCGCCCGACGCGCGCGCGCGTGACGGGGAGGGCGCGTGAACCGGTTCCTGCTGCCGGCCGGGCTGTTCGCGCTGCTGGTGGCCGTGTTGTTCATCGGCATCCAGCGCGCACCGCAGAAGACCGTCATCCCCTCGGCCTTGGTGGGCAAGCCCGCTCCTGCCTTCCAGGCGCAGCGCCTCATCGGCGAGGGCCGCTTCGATCCGGCGTCGCTGCGCGGCCAGTGGTGGGTGATGAACGTCTGGGGCACCTGGTGTCCCGAGTGCCGGCACGAGCACGAGATGCTGCTCGAGATCGCGCGCAGCGAGGTGCTGCCGCTCGTCGGCCTCAACTGGAAGGACGACGACCAGGCGGCGCGGGCCTGGCTGGACGAGCTCGGCGATCCCTACGACGTCGTCGCCGTCGACCGCGACAGCCGCATCGCGATCGATTGGGGCGTCTATGGCGCGCCCGAGACCTTCCTGATCGACGATCGGGGAACGGTCGTGCATCGCCACGTCGGCGCCATGACGCGCGAGGTCTGGGCGCGTGACTTCCTCGCGCGACTGCCGAAGAAGCCCGGGGTGGGCGGATGATCCGCTCGTCCTTCCAAGGCCTGGGCATCGTCCGCGCGGCGCTGCTGGCGCTCGCCTTGTGGGCATCATCGCCGGCCGCGCAGGCCATCGATCCGGTCGAGCTGCAGGACCCGGCACTGCAGGAGCGCTACCGCGCGCTCACGCACGAGCTGCGCTGCATGCAGTGCCAGAACCAGTCCATCGCCGATTCGCCGGTCGGGCTCGCCGGCGACCTGCGACGCGAAGTGCGCGAGCTGCTGCTCGCCGGCAAGACCGACGCCGAGGTGCGCGAGCACCTGAGCGCGCGTTACGGCGATTTCATCCTGTTCCGGCCGCGGTTCACCGCCGCGACGGCCTGGCTGTGGATCACGCCCGCGGCGTTGCTGCTGCTCGGCATCGTCATCGCGGCGCGCATCATCCGCCGGCGCGCGACCCTCGCCGACAGCGACCCCACCGAACCGGACGACCGCGGAGACGCGCGCGCATGACGCTGTTCTGGATCATCGCTATCGCCCTGGCTCTGGTCACGGCCGCCGCCTTGTGCCTGCCTTTGTGGCGCCGCGACGGGCGCCCCGCGGCGATCGTCACCGGCATCGGGGTCGTGCTCGGCGCGGCCGCGGTGTACGCCGCTTCCAGCCGCTGGGACTGGCCGGAGGAGCAGGCCGCGACGACACCGGCAGCGATGGTCGCCAAACTCGCACGCCGTCTGGAGAAAGAGCCCGAGGACCTCGAGGGTTGGTTGATGCTCGGCCGCTCCCAGACCGCGCTCGGCCAGTATCCCCTCGCGGTGAGGGCCTACCAGCGCGCCGACCGGCTCGAGGGAGGGCGCAACGCCGAGGCCGTGCTCGGCATGGCCGAAGCGTTGATGATGCAGGCGGAAGGCAAGATCGACGATCGCACCGGTCGACTGTTCGAGCGCGCCCTCGAGATCGCGCCCGATTGGGAGAAGGCCAAGTTCTTCGGCGCCCTCACCGCGCAGCGGCGGGGCGACATACCGCTTG
>RFTM01000088.1 GCA_009923475.1 Gammaproteobacteria bacterium
CGCGAGACCGTCACGCTGCCGCTGTTCCCTTCCATGACTGAAGCCGATGTCGACCGCGTCATCGAAGCGGTGCACGACATCGTGGCGGAAGCCGCCGCATGAGCGATCCGCGGCTGTCGGTCGTCATCCCGGTCTTCAACGAGCAGCTCGTGCTGCCGATGCTCGCCGCACGGCTGTTCCCGGCGCTCGATGCGCTCGGCCGCACCTACGAGGTGCTCTTCGTCGATGACGGCAGCAGCGACGGCTCCGCCGAGCTCCTGCGGCGCATCCAGCGCGACCGCCCCGACGTGGTGCGCGTGCTGCTGCTGCGCTTCAACGTCGGCCAGCACCTCGCGATCCTCGCCGCTTTCGAGCGCGCGCGCGGGCAGCAGGTCGTCACGCTCGATGCCGACCTGCAGAACCCGCCCGAGGAGATCGCGCGCGTGGTCGCCGAGCTCGACGCCGGCCACGACTACGTCGGCACCGTGCGGCAGCTGCGCCAGGATGTCTGGTGGCGCCGCGCCGCCTCGGCGCTCATCAACGGCATCCGCGACCGCATCACCCCGATCCGCATCACCGACCAGGGCTGCATGCTGCGCGGCTATGGCCGCAATGTCGTCGACGCGGTCAACGCCTGCGACGAGTCGAGCACCTTCGTGCCGGCGCTCGCCTACGGCTTCGCGACCCGCCGCACGGAGATCCCGGTGGCGCACGAGGAGCGCGCCGCAGGCACCACGAAGTATTCGCTCTACCGCCTGGTGCGCCTCAACTTCGACCTGATGACCGGCTTCTCCTTGGTGCCGCTGCAGATGGTCTCGCTGATCGGGCTGCTGGTGTCGGTCGCCTCGCTCGTCCTCGTCGTGGTGCTGGCGCTGCGCCGCCTGTTCATCGGGCCCGAGGTGCAAGGACTCTTCACGCTGTTCGGCATCATCACCTTCCTGATGGGCGTGATGCTGTTCGCGCTCGGCATCGTCGGCGAGTACATCGGGCGCATCTACCAGCAGGTGCGCCGCCGGCCGCGCTACATGGTGGTCGAGTCCACGGTCGACGCGGGCAGTCAGGGCGCGGGGGCGCCCCCGCCGTGACAGGCGGCCGCTGCGTCGTCTTCGGCTACTCCGAGGTCGGCGTGCGCTGCCTCAAGGCGCTGCATTCCCTGGGCGCTGAGCTCGCGCTGGTGGTCACGCACGAGGACGACCCGGCCGAGCACCGTTGGTACGGCAGCGTCGCCGACACGGCGCGGGACCTCGGCGTCCCGGTGACGATGCCCGCATCGGCCGCCGATCCCGCGCTGCGCAGCTCGATCGAGCGCATCGCGCCCGACTTCATCTTCTCGTTCTACTACCGGCACATGATCGCGCCCGAGCTGCTCGCGCTCGCCGGTCGCGGCGCGCTCAACATGCACGGCTCGCTGCTGCCGAAGTTCCGCGGTCGCGCGCCCGTCAACTGGGCGGTGGCCAAGGGCGCGACCGAGACCGGCGCCACGCTGCACCATATGGTCGGCAAGCCCGACGCCGGCGACATCGTCGGGCAGCTCGCGGTGCCGATCCTGGGCGATGACACCGCGCAGGAGGTCTTCGGCAAGGTACTGGTCGCCGCAGAGGTGGTGCTGTGGCGCGCGTGGCCGGCGCTGCTGCGGGGCGATGCGCCGCGGCTGCCGCAGGACCTCTCGCAAGGCAGCTATTTCGGGCGCCGCAGGCCGGAGGACGGCCGCATCGACTGGCGCGCGTCCGCCCGCGAGGTCCACGACCTTGTCCGCGCCGTCGCGCCGCCCTACCCCGGCGCCTTCACCGACCTGCCCGAGGGCAGGCTCTTCATCCACCGCACGCGCCGCCTCGGCCGCACCGGCGCGACCGCGGACGACCGCCACGCCCGCGCCCGCATCGTGCTGCGCGAGGATCGCGCCCTCATCGAATGCGCCGACGGCGAGCACCTCGCGCTGCTCGACGGCAAGATGGGCGACCTGTCAGCCCTTGAATGGCTGCGTCGTCGCGGCTCGTCGCCCCTCGTGCTGCCCGACGGCCCGACCGCCTGAGCCCGCGCCCGTGGCCCGCATCGCGCTGAAGGTCGACGTCGACACCTGGCTCGGCACCCGCGACGGGGTGCCGGCGCTGTGGAAAGTGCTCGGAGAGGAGCGCGCCGACGCCACTTTCCTGTTCTCGCTCGGACCGGACCACACGGGCCGCGCGATCCGCCGCGTGTTCCGCCGCGGGTTCCTCTCCAAGGTGCGGCGCACGTCGGTGGTCTCGAACTACGGCCTGCGCACGCTGCTCTACGGCACGCTGCTGCCGGGCCCGCGCATCGCGGCGCGTTGCCGCGATGTGCTGCAAGAGACGGCGCGCCGCGGCTTCGAGGTCGGCGTGCACGCCTACGACCATGTCGAGTGGCAGGACCGCGTGGCCTGCGCCGACGAAGCCTGGACGCGTCGCCAGTTCCGCCTCGCCTGCGAGATCTTCGACGACGTGTTCGGCACGGCGCCGCGCGTCCACGGCGCGGCAGGCTGGCAAGCCAACCCGCACCTGCTGCGGCTCGAGCGCGAGTACGGATTCACCCATGCCTCGGACACGCGGGGCGACAGGCCTTTCAGGCCGGCGCTCGGCGCGTCGCGCGCGGGCGAGCTCGGCGTCCCCCAATGGCCGACCACGCTGCCGACGCTCGATGAGCTGATCGGGCACGAGCGGCTCGGTGCCGAGGACCCGGTGGACTTCCTGTTGGCGCTCACGGCTGCGACGCCGCAGACCGACCACGTGTTCACGCTGCATTCCGAGCTCGAGGGCGGCGCGTACAGCGGCCATTTCGCGCGGCTGTTGCGCGGTTGGCGCGCCCAGGGCCGCGAGTTCGTCACGCTCGCAGGCCTTGCCGCCGCCACCGACATCGATTCCCTCCCCGTCGCCCGCCTCACCGAGGGCGAGGTCCCGGGGCGTTCCGGCTCGCTCGCCACCGCCGAGGTGATCGCCGCATGAACCGCAAAGCGCTGCTGATCGCGACGACGCTCGCCCTTGCGACGCCTTGGGCACAGGCCGCCGATGTGCTCGTGGTCGACTGCGGGAAGTTCATCGACGGCCTCACCGACACGGTGCGCGAGCGGCAACGGCTGCGCATCGAGGACGGCCGCATCGTCGCCATCGAGGCGCTCACGGAGACCGGCTCTGCAGGCGCCGCCGCCCAGGCCCTGCCGCCAAGCACGCGCCATCTCGACCTGCTCGGCCTGACCTGCCTGCCGGGCCTGCTCGACCTGCACACGCACCTCACCGACCTGCCAGAGAACACCGCTGACTTCCGCATCTATCCGCGGCGCAGCCCCGAGGAGCACATGGCTTTCGCGCACCGCAACGCGGCGGCGACGCTCACGGCCGGGTTCACCACGGTGCGCGATGTCGGCGGCTACGTCGGGGGCCTCGACCGCGAGCTGCGCGACGAGATCGATGCGGGCCGCATCCCGGGGCCGCGGATGCAGGTCGCGATCGCCTACCTCACCATCCCGGGCGGCGGCGGCGACATGCTGCTGCCCGGCTTCCCGCGCGCCGAGGCGCGCACGCCGCTCGCCCGGCTGCGGATGGGCGTGGCGCGCGGTCCCGAGGAGTTCGCCGCCAAGGCGCGAGCGCTGCTCGATGCCGGCGCTGATGTCCTCAAGATCATCGCCTCAGGCGCCGTGCTCTCGCCGGGCGGCGTGCCCGGTTCGCCCGAGATGACGCCGGAGGAGATCGCGGCGGTCGCGCGCGAGGCGCATGCGCGCGGCAAGCGGCTGGCGGCGCATGCGCACGGCGCCCGCTCGGTCAAGGAGGCGATCCTCGCCGGAGCGGACACCATCGAGCATGCCTCGATCATCGACGAGGAAGGCCTGCAGCTCGCGCGCACGCATGACGTCGCGCTCGTGATGGATGTCTACAACGGCGACTACATCGATACAGAGGGGCGACGTCAGGGTTGGCCCGCCGAGTTCCTGCAGAAGAACATCGACACCACCGAGGTGCAGCGGCAGGCGTTCACGCGCGGCGTGCAGCTCGGCGTGCCCATCGCCTTCGGCACCGATGCCGGCGTGTTCCCGCACGGCCTGAACGCGCGCCAGTTCCGCATCATGGTCGAGCGCGGCATGACGCCGATGCAGGCCATCCGCGCCGCCACCAGCGTCGCCGCCCGCCACATCGGTTGGGACGACAAGGTCGGCGCCCTCGCACCGGGCCGGTTCGGCGACCTGATCGCCGTCCGCGGCGACCCGCTCGCCGACATCACGCTGCTCGAGAAGGTCGAGGTGGTGGTCAAGGGCGGCGCCGTGGTCAAATCACCCTGACCCGTCGCAAGACCCCTCGCCGACCACCCAGGAGGCCCGACATGCGCCCCGCAAACACCCTGTCCGCGCTCGCCATGACCCTGCTCGCCTCCGCCGCGCTCGCGCCGTCCGCGCGCGCCGACGAGGGACTGCAGCTGCCGCCCACCGGGCACACGGTGCTCAACTTCACCGCCACCGAACGCATCTCGCTGCCGCAGGACCTGCTCACCGCCTCGCTGCGCATCGAGGCTCGCAGCTCGGACCCTCGCAAGGTGCAGGCCGAGATCAACACCGCCATGGAGAAGGCGCTCGTCGTCGCAAAGAAAGTGGCGGGCGTCAAGGTGACGACCGGCGGCTACCAGGTCTACGAACAGCGGCTCGAGCGCAACCTGCGGATGTGGCAAGGCCAGCAGACCCTGCAGCTCGAGTCCAAGAACGCCGCGGCCGTGCTCGAGCTCGCCGGGCAGCTGCAGGGCAGCGGCTTCGCGATGAGCGGCCTCGGGTATTCCTTGTCGCCCGAGAGGGCCGAGAGCGTGCGCGACGAGCTGATGGTCAAGGCGCTGGGATCGCTCAAGGCCAAGGCCGCGCTGGTCGCGCGCACGCTCGGCAAGTCGGGCTACGACCTCGTCGACGTGAACCTGGGCGGCGACATGCCCGTGGTGCCGATGTACCGCGCGATGCGCGCGGAGATGGCGATGGCCGACGGCGCCGTCGCGCCGCTACCGTCGGCAGAGCCGGGCGAGACCGAGGTCGCGGTCACGGTCGCGGCGCGGGCGCTGCTCAAGCCCTGACCAGCGGCATCCGGTGTAACACAACGACCCTTCGCACCCGTCTAAACTCGGCGGGTGTCATCGGCGCTCGGTCTCGACCTATACCAACTCACTTCGCTGATCCCGCACGCCGAGGCGGGACTGCTGGATGTGCCGGTGGTGTTCGACTTCTTCTCCCGGCGCTTGCCCGGGACGGACACCGGTACGCATCGCGCCGCTCGACCCTACCTTCTGCAGGCCATGTTGGGACGCTCGCTCGAGGCGCTGGCGGACCTGCATCTGCAAGCCGTCGACCTCGATGTGCTCGATGGGCATCCGGTCCTGGGGCCTGCCCTGCGTTCACGAGCAGGCCGGTCGCTGCGCAAGCGCTGGGCCGACTGGCGCTTCGAGGGCCATGTGTTCGCGCCCCTGGACGGAAGCCTCTTGTCGGCAGGTCCTGCGTCGGACGGCGAAGGCAGGACCTTGGAGGTCGCCGGGGCACGACCGTCCGCGTACGTGCCCTATCTCTCGGTGCGGTGCTCGCTGCTGTCGGCGAAACTGATCGAGACGCCGCTGCTCTCGCTGATCAACCACGGAACGATGGTGGCCTCGAAGGCGGCGGTGTTGGCGTCGGTGGCGCGGCGACAGCGGCGCGGCGTGTTGGAGTTCGGCACCCGCCGCATCCATCCCGATGCCGCCGTGGATGCCGCGAGGGCGGCCTACATCGGCGGCTGCGCCGGAACCTCCAACGTGGAGGCTTGGCGCCGCTTCGGCCTGCCGAGCGTAGGTACGATGGACCACTTCGCGGTCCAGGCATGGGAACGCCCGGCGACCGGCGGCGCGGAGACTGAACGCGCCTTCTTCAGCGCGCTGCACCGGACCTATCCCGGCCATGACATCCATCTCGTCGACACCTACGACGCTTTCGGCGAGACCACCGGCATACGGTCCGCAGTCGCGGCGACCGGCGGGAGATTGGCGGGCATCCGCCTCGACTCGTCGGTCGACACCGCCACGGTCACCGCCGCGCGGACCCTGCTCGACCGGCTCGGCGCACCGCGGGCCAAGATCATCGTGTCGTCCGGCCTCGATGAACACGACATCGCCGCGCTCGCCTCGGCGCCCGTCGACCTCTACGGCGTCGGGGAGCACATCGTCTGCAGCCCTGACGCCCCTACGGGCGTGGGTGCGGTGGCAAAGCTCGCCGAGATCGGCGGGAAGCCCACGATGAAGCTCTCGAGAGGCTCCGACAAAGCGACCTTGCCCGGGCGATTGCAGGCGTGGCGGATGCCGGGCGGGAGGATACGCGTCGGACTGGAGCACGAGCCGGCGCCGAGAGGTGCCGAACCGATGCTGGTGCCGGTCTGGTCCGGCCGATCACCGCTCATCGAACTGCCGAACAGCCTCTCCCGCAGGCGTCTCGACATGATCCGCCGACGTGCGATCGAGCAGATCGATGACGCACCACCCTCGGGCCTCTCGCTCACCGATGGCCTCATCGCACTGGTCCATCGGCTCGCCGGCTGACGCGCACCGGAGGTACGATGACCGATCTCGCAGACTTGCTGCCACTGCCTCCCATGTCCGTGGTCGATCTCGACGGCGACTTGCCGGTGGGACTGGTGATCGTCGACGCCTCGGTAGGATTCACCCGTCGGGGCAACCTGTCGGATCCCAAGCATATGGTCCCGATGGTCGAGCGCATCGTCGACACCTTCGGCAAGCTCTCGGATGCGCTCGGGGAGCGGCTGCACACGCTCTACTTCCTCGACACCCATCATCCAGACATCCCGGAACCGCCCTACCCGCCGCACGGCATCATCGGCAGCGGCGAGGAGGAGATCGATCCGTTGCTGGAGGAGATGACCCGCGCCCCCCGCGTGACCCTCGTGCGCAAGGATTGCATCAACGGCTTCGTCGGCGCCATCGATCGCCAGACAGGCCGGAACGCAGTGGTGGAGTGGATGCGTTCCACCGGCGTGGGAAAACTGCTGGTGGTGGGCGATTGCACCGACATCTGCGTCGCGGACTTCGTGCTCACCATGCTGTCGGCGCGCAACCACGCCC
>RFTM01000089.1 GCA_009923475.1 Gammaproteobacteria bacterium
AACAGCAACGGCGGGACGCAACGCAGCGCCTGTTCGATGAGCCGTCCGTATCCCGGTGGCCGCTCGCCGGTCTGCCACGCGGCGTTCAACAACAGCACGGTCAGGGCCACGAGCCACAGCAGCCAGACCGCTTCGATGGTCTTGCGGCCCTCCGCGAAGAGCGTCGGCAGCGCCGGGAGCAGCGCGAGGCTGAAGGCGACCACGACCACGCCGGCGAGCGGCAGCAGCCACTTCAGCACGTTCAGCAGTTGCCTCAGCAGGGCATCGACCATCCCGGCGGAGGCGCCGACCAGATGGATCGCCGCCGTGCCGACGATCGTCGTCGCCGGGATGGCGAAACGCGGATCGGTCACGAAGTCGCCCACTGCATCGATGCCGAGCATCTTGAAGAGCGCGGCGGCAAGCCCGACCGTCAACCAGAAGATCCCGGTGAAGAGCGCCGCCTCGGCGAGCGTGAGAGCGCCGCGCCAAGTCAGGTCGAAGAGCAGCGGGTAGGGGCCTGTCCAACGACCGCTGGTGAGGCGCAGCTTGAGCAGCGGCATCGCCAGGATCCAGGCGAAGAGCAGCGGCAGCACGAATCCGGCGACCATCTCGCCCGCATCACCGCGTTGCGTCAGCGAGAGATGCGCCGCCCCGTACAAGGCGCCCGCGACCCCGACGAACAGGCTGCCGAGGGCGACGGTCCTCTGCAGCAGGCGCTGGCCGACGAAAGGCCAAAGCAGTTGCAGCGTGACGGGCAGCATCGCTGCGATCAGCGTGAAGGGCAGCATGGCCCGTGGGTCGGACGCCGGCCAACGCTCCGATCGAGCGGCCTCGAAGAGCGACCAGAGCAGCAGCCCTTGTGTTAGCGCGAGAGCGAGTGCGACGTAGGGCAGGTGGGAAGGCGGTGGCAGCTTTGTCGGTTCGGTCGTGTCCATGTCGGTATCCTGCCCGAAATCCCGAAGGCAACTGATGTGCGCGAGGACATGGACTGTTGTGGCCTCGACGCGACAATGTTGCGCGTATCGGCTCCGCTTGGCGACAGGTTGCCGCAAAGATGCCGGATGGGATACCCTCCACGCGTCGAAGGACCGAGCGTTGCCTGACGGCAACGAGAGCAAGGGTCAAGGCTCAATCCCCATCACCATCGAGGACACGACTGATGCGTTCAACCCGCAAAGTTTTGGCCGTGGCTGTCGGCGTAGCGGCGATCCTGCCGGGCGCCACCGCCTTCGCCCAGGACACCAAGCCCCAGGACTCGGGCAACCTGCTCGAAGAGATCGTCGTCACGGCGCAGCGCCGTGAAGAGAAGGTCCAGGACGTCCCCATCGCGATCAGCGCGTTCTCGGCCGAGCAGCTCGAGCGCCTGAACGTCACCGAGACGCTCGGCATCTCCAAGCTGATCCCGAACCTGCTGGCGTTCAACAACACGGGTCTCGGCACCGCCAACGGCTACTACCTGCGCGGCATCGGCAACACCGAGTCGATCCCGACCTTCGATCCGCCCGTCGGCACCTATGTCGACGACGTGTTCATCAGCCGCCAGAACGCCAACAACCTCGGCCTCTTCGACTCCGAGCGCATCGAGGTGCTGCGCGGGCCGCAGGGCACGCTGTTCGGCCGCAACACGACCGGCGGCGCCATCAACGTCATCCTCCGCAAGCCCTCGACCGAGTTCGGCGGCTACGTCGAGGCGGGCGTCGGCCAGTTCGGCATGCGCACCGTGCGCGGCACCGTCGACCTGCCGGTCTCCGACCGCGTGCTCACCAAGTTCTCCGGTTACATGATCAAGGACGACGGCTACGTCTCCAACCCGGTCACCGGCGAGAACGACCTCAACGCCCAGGACAGCTTCGGCCTGCGCGCCGCGCTGCGCTTCAAGGCCACCGATGACCTGACCTGGGACCTCGCGGTCCAATACACCAAGGACGAAGGCCTCAACATCCTGAACTTCGCCTCCGGTCAGGGCGTCGCCTACGCCAACGGCGTGGTCGGTGGTCCGCTGGCCGCGATCCCGGCGGGCGGTCCGCAGGTCGCCCTCGTCCCGCAGCGCGCCGGCCTTGCGCCGACGTCCAGCTCGGCGCAGAGCGTCGAGGCCCGTTGCTCGCCGGCGCCGTACGCCATCACCCGCAGCCGCTTCTCCTGCACCGGTCTTGCCCAGACGGGCACGCCGCTCGCCAACCTCACGGTCGGCCGCAAGAAGAACCTGAACCTCGGCAACGAGGTCAAGAACACCCTCGTCACGTCGAACGTGGCCTGGGACACCGGCATCGGTCAGGTGGACTTCATCACCGGCTATGTCGACATGAAGCAGCAGTTCGCCATCGACTTCTTCAACGGCACGGCCCGCCACACGGCGACCGTGGCGTCGCAGGCGTCGAACCCGGCGGGCGGCTTCACGATCGCCAACGACGGCAGCAACAAGCAGTTCAGCCAGGAAGTGAAGCTGACCGGCTCGCTCAACGACGCCACCCGCTACGTGGCCGGCCTGTACTACTTCGACGAGAAGAACAACACCGACTTCGTCGACCTGTTCGGGCTCTCGCCGACGTTCTCGCTGGTGCTCGAGGACCGCATCCTCAAGAACAAGGCCTCGGCCTGGGCGGCCTACACGCAGTGGGACTTCACCCTCGCGGACAAGTTCACGGTGACCGCGGGCGGCCGCTACACCGATGAGACCAAGAAGGTCGACTTCACCGCCAACGCCAACCCGCTGATGGCGGCGCCCACCGCGGCCACCCGCGTCAACAGCGCCAACATGGTCGCGGCAGGCATCCCGCTGAAGCTCAACACCAAGCTCTTCACGCCGCGCGTCGCCGTGAAGTACGACCTGAACGACGACATCAACTTCTTCGCCAGCGCCACCCGCGGCTTCAAGTCGGGCGGTTGGAACGCGCGCGGCACCGCGCCCGTCGCCAACCAGGCGTTCGATCCGGAGAAGGTGTGGTCGTACGAGGCCGGCATGCGTTCGGAGTGGGCTGACCGCAAGCTGCGCTTCAACGTCACGCTGTTCCAGCTCGACGTCAAGGGTCTGCAGACGCCGTCGGCGTTCGTCTGACGCCGAACGTGCTGTGGTCGCACACGGGCGACAACAACGTCGGCACCAGCGGTTCGCCGGCGGGACTCGTGACGGCCTACGAGCAGGTCGACCTCGGCCTGACGCTCGCGAGCCAGACGGGCGGTTGGCAGGTGCAGGCGAACTGCCGCAACTGCACCGACACGCTGCAGGTGGTCTCGACGCTGTCCGACACGGTGTACGTGCAGGACCCGCGCACCTGGTCGCTGATGTTCAAGTACAACTTCGGCGCCCGTCGCTGAAGCCGTATTGATCGATGACAGGGGGCCGGAGCGGCGACGCTCCGGCCCTTTTTCATTGGGGGTCGGCGGCGGGAGGGGTCCCGAGCCTGGGGTAGGGCCCGAGCGTCAGCAGCAACACCCCGAACAGCGCGATGCCCGCCGAGATCGCCGCGAGCGCGGTCCCGTAATCCCCCGAGAGGTCGCGCGCCCGGCCGACGAGCGGCACCATCACGCCCGGTCCCAGCGCGAACGCCATGTACTGCGCGGCGAAGATCCGGCCGTACTCGCGCAGCCCGAAATAGCGGGAGGTGAGGTAGGCCATGAGGTCCACCTCGGCGCCGGCCGCAAGGCCGATCAGGAACACCGCCGCGAACGCCGCGACGAAGGGCAGCCCCGGCAGGTTGAACGCGAGCACCGCGAGACCGGCGGGGATCAGCAGCAGCGCGCCGACGAGCGGCGCGAAGTGCCGGTCGATGAGCCAACCGACGGCGATGCGCCCCGTGACCACCGCGATGCCGAAGGCCGAAGCCGCGAGCGCGGCGCGCGCGTCCGGCAGACCCGCCTCCTGCAACAGCGGCACGATGCTGGCGATGAACGCCGTCATCATCCCCGAGCACGCGAAAAGCCCCACGGCCATGGCCCAGAACCGCCGGTCGGACAGCGCCTCGCGGAACGTGACGCCCGGTTCGGCTCCAAGTCCTGACGCGGCCGGCACCGACGCCGCTTCCGCGCCCACAGCGGAGAGCGTGCGGGGTCTGTCGTGCAAGAACAGCAGCGACATCGGCAAGGCGACGAGCAACGGCAGGGCGGCGAGCGCGGCGTAGCCGCCCCGCCAACCGAACTCGCCGATCGCCCAGGTGGCATAGATCGGCACGAGGAAGCCGCAAAGCCCGGTGCCGGCGTTGGCGATGCCGAGCGCGAGACCGCGCTGCGCCTCGAAACGTTGCGAGATGAGCCGCGCGAAGCCGATGCCGATGGTGCCGCCGCCGACCACCGCCATCAGCAGATAGAGCGCGTAGAAGGTCGCCAGCGAATGCGTGCCGAGGCCGATCGCGACGAAGGCGAGGCCGAACAGCGCCTGCGAGGCGATCACCATCCTGCGCACGCCGTGCCGGTCCGCCACCCAGCCGATCACGGGGCTCATCAGCACGATCACCAGCGTCATCATGGTCTGCGCGAGGAAGATGTCCTGCCGGCTCCATCCGAACTCCTGGGTGAGCGGCCGCACGAAGGGCCCGATGGAGTAGGTGAAACCGAGGGCCGCCACCGAGAATCCGACGCCGAAATGGCTGGCGGCGACGAGGCCCGCGTTGCCGCGCCATTCGCCGGCGGGCTTGCGGTGGTCGATGCTGTGCTGCATGGCCCGACTATACGCCGGGCGCGACGCTAGAATCCGCGCATGGCTCCGCCGCTCGTCACCGCGCTGCAGTGCATGACCCTCGCCACGGCGCAACCGTCGGCGCTCACGGCCATGTTCATCGACGACCTCGGTTGGGAGCGCGTCGCCAGCGGCCCGGTCAGCGGCGCGCTCGCACGGCTCTGGGGGCTCGCCGAACCGCCGTCGGGCGAGGCGACCGTGTTGCGCTCTCCGGGCAGCAGCCGCGGCATGGTGCGGGTGGTGACGGGCGTCGAGCGGCTGCGGTCACGCACCATGGCGACCCGTTGGGCCGGCATCGAGATGATCGTCGGCCATGACCTCGACGGCCTCGCGGCGCGGCTCGCGGCGCGACCCGGCTTCCGCACCATGGTGCCGCCCTCCGATTGGGATTGGACGGAGTACGGCAGCAACCTGCACCGCGCCTTCATCGGCACCGCGCCGGGCGGCACGCACCTTGCGTTCACGATGGGGCTCACCCAGCCGCAGGGTCGCGAGTTCCCGCGCGCCGCGGCGCAGGTCGGCCACGTCTTCGATGTGCCGCTCGTCGCCACCCGGTTCGAGTCCGCCAAGCGCTTCTGGTGCGGCACGCTCGGCATGGTCCCGTTCCTCGAGTCCGCCTTCACCGACCATCTTTGGCACCGCTTGTGGCGCCTGCCGCCCGGCTCGCCGGCGCGGCTCGACATCTACAAGGGCGACGCGCCCGGCACCGGCCTCGGCGGCATCGAGTTGCAGGGCTACGAGGAGGGGCTGGTCGATCCGGAGCCTGCGGTGGCGGACCGTTTCGATGGCGGCGCCTGCATGGTCACCTATACGACCCGCGACATCGATGCCGCGCACGCCGCGGTGATGGCCGATCCCGAGGCTCGTGTGCTGTCGGAGCCCGAGGTCGTGGCAGGACCGCCGTACGAGGGCGCGCGCGCCTTCGCGTTCCTCGGGCCGCTCGGTGAACGGGTGGAGATCATCGAGCGGGCGTGGGGCATCGCCGCAGCCGGCGCGACGCGCTAGGGGCGCGCGTTCGGCAGCAGGATGATCTTGCCGTCGCGGTCGCTGCCGGACCGCAGCTCGTGGCGGCAGGCCTCGCGCACCTCATCGAGGCGGTAGGTCGCGGCGATCTTGGCCGCGAGGTCGCCGCTCGCCACGCGCTCGCCGAGCCGCCACAGCAGCGCATGCCGCTCGGCGAGCGACAACCCCCGCTCGTAGTGCGGCATGAAGTAGCCCTGCAGCCGCAGGTCACGCAGGAACAGCAGGTCGGCGGGCACCTGGCAGGGTTGCTGCGACATCAGGCCATAGACCGCCACCGTGCCGTGGGTGTCGAGGCAACGCGCGAGACGCGTGGTGGCCGCTCCGGCGATCGCATCGATCGCGAAGCGCAGCGGCGCGCCGCCCGTGGCTTCGGCGACCCGTTCCGGCAGGTCCTCGCCGTCGACCACCACGGCATCGGCGCCGCAGGCGAGCAGGTCGGCGACCAGGGCCTCGCGGCGCACCACGTTGACGGTGCGCAGCCCGAGCTCGCGCGCGATGCCGATGATGAAGCGCCCGCAGCTCGAGTTGGCGGCGTTCTGCAGCAGCCAATCGCCCGGCGCGAGCGTCACCACCTTCGTGACGAGCAGCTGGGCGGTCAAGGCGTTGACCGGCACCAGCGAGAGCTGCAGCGGGTCGCCGTGTTCCGGCGCCGGCGCGAGCCGGTCTGCGGCGACCCGGACCTGCTCGATCCAGGTGCCGCTCTTGCGCGGCAGGAACACCCGTTGACCGACGCGCAGCGTATCGATGCCAGGGCCGAGTTCGAGGATGCGGCCGATGCCCTCGCTGCCGCAGACTGCGGGCGGCGGCGGCGCGTTGGCGAGGCGGCCCTCGATGTAGAGCAGGTCGCCGTAATGCACCGGCGTCGCCTCGACGGCGACGCGCACCTCGCCCGGCGCCAGCGCGCCGATGTCCCAATCGCCGACCTCCAGCGCTTGGTCGATGCTCCCGTGATGTCGGTAGAAGGCGGCGCGCATCCTGGCGATCTCTGCCGACTAGGCGTCCGGCGGAGGCGCGGTACGCGGCTCCGGCCGGCGCCAGAGCCAGGTGGCAAGCCCCGCAAGGCCGACCGCCACCAGCAGCACGGGGGTCGTCGGCCCGACCAGCCACAGCGACAATGCGACGCTCGCCGCCATGCCGCCCGCGGCAAGCCGTTTGCCGCGCCGCGAGACGCGACCTCCGTCCGCCCAGTTGCGCAGCGGCGCGCCGAAGCGCGGATGCGCCATCAGGCGCTCACGCCAATGCGGCGCCCCCTTGCCGAGCGCCCAGGCGCCGATCAGCAGGAACACCGTCGAGGGCAGTAAGGGGATGAAGGCGTTGGCGATGCCGATCGCGACGCTGCTGATGCCGAGCACCCGCCAGGGCCAGACGCGCAG
>RFTM01000090.1 GCA_009923475.1 Gammaproteobacteria bacterium
GACGAGCGGCGAAGCGGAGGCGTGGACGCCGCTGTGGCGCGCGCCGGCGTCCCGCGGCAAGCGCTTCATCGACTTCCAGAACGACGTCACGGTCGACGACCTCGCGCTCGCCCATCGAGAAGGCTTCAGCGCATCGGAGCATGCCAAGCGCTACACCACGCTCGGCATGGCGACCGACCAGGGCAAGACCTCGGCGCTCAACGGGCTCGCGGCGCTCGCCTCGCTCACCGGCAAGTCCATCGGCGAGGTCGGCACCACGACCTACCGCCCGCCGTACACGCCGGTGGCCATCGGCGCGCTCGCCGGCCACCACCGCGGGCCGGACTTCCGCCCGACGCGGCTCACGCCCTCGCACGAGTGGGCGCGCGAGCAAGGCGCCGTGTTCATCGAGTCGGGCGCATGGCTGCGCGCGCAGTACTTCCCGCGTCCGGGCGAGACCGATTGGCTGCCGCCCGTGATCCGCGAGGTGCAGGGCGTGCGCTCCGCCGTCGGGCTCTGCGATGTCTCCACGCTCGGCAAGATCGAGCTCAAGGGCCCGGACGCGCTGGGCTTCATCGAGCGCCTCTACGCCAACGGCTGGCAGACGCTCGCGGTGGGACGCGCGCGCTACGGCGTGATGCTGCGCGAGGACGGCCGGGTGATGGACGACGGCACGGTCGCGCGCCTCGGCGAGCAGCATTGGTTCATGACCACGACCACGGCCAACGCGGTCGCCGTCTACCAGCACATGCAGCACTGCCATCAGGTGCTGTGGCCGGAGCTCGACGTGCAGTTCACGTCCGTCACGGAGCACTGGGCGCAGTTCGCGGTCGCGGGTCCGCGCTCGCGGGAGCTGCTGCAACGCGTCCTCGCGCCGGGCGAGGACATCTCGAACGGGGCCTTCCCGTACATGGCGGCACGCGCCGTCACGCTCGCCGACGGCTTGCGCGGTCGCCTGTTCCGCCTCTCGTTCTCGGGCGAGCTCGCCTACGAGATCGCGGTGCCCGCCCGACGGGGCGATGCCCTGATCCGACGGCTCTTCGAGGCGGGGCGGGACCTCGGCGTCGTCCCGTACGGACTCGAGGCGCTCGGCGTCATGCGGATCGAGAAGGGCCATGTCGCCGGCAACGAGCTCACGGGCCGCACCAGCGCGCAGCAACTCGGTCTCGGCCGCATGCTCTCGACGAAGAAGGACTACATCGGCGCGCGGCTCGCGCGCTTGCCGGCGCTCGACGACCCGGCCGACGTCCAGCTCGTCGGCCTCAAGCCCTTGGACCGCAGCGCACGGCTGGTGAGCGGCGCGCACTTCCTGCCGCTCGCGGCCCCGTCGACCTTCGAGCATGAACAGGGCCATGTGACCTCGGTCGCCTACTCGCCCTCGCTCGGCCACTGGATCGCGCTCGGTCTCCTCAAGGACGGTCGACAGCGTCACGGCGAACGGCTGCGGGCCGTCGACCTGCTGCGCGGACAGGAGGCGCAGGTCGAGGTCTGCGACCCGGTGTTCATCGATCCGCAAGGAGAACGCCTGCGTGGCTGAGCCGCTCCCCACCCGCTACACACCCGGACGCCACGGCAAAGTCGAAGGCCCGCCCGGGATCGTGCTGCGCGAACGGCAGGTCGGCCTGCTGGCAAGCGTCATCGCGCGAGCGGGCGCCGCGCAGGCGCTGGCGTCAGCCCTCCGAAGCGGCCTCGCCGGTGGACCGCTGACGGTGCTCGGCGTCGGGCCCGGTCACTGGTGGATCGTCGCGGAGACGGCGCAGCCGTCGGTCGACGACCTGCAGAAGATGTACGAGGGCGTGGCTTCGGTGTTCGACATCACCGACAGCCGCGTGGTGCTCGAGATCGGCGGACCGAGGATCCGCGAGGCGCTCGCCAAGATGCTGCCCATCGACCTGCATCCCTCGGCCTTCAAGACCGGCGATGTCGCGGTGACGGGCGCGAGCCACATCGGCGTCACGCTCTGGCAGACCGACGACAGGCCGCGCTACCGGATCGCCGTGGCACGCAGCTATTCCGACAGCTTCTGGCGCGCCTTCGTCGCCGCCGCAGCCGAGTACGGCTGCGAGGTCAGCCCCGAAGTCAGCCCCGAAGTCAGCCCATGAGCCGCTTGCCGTCCGGGTCGAAGAGCGGCTTCGGCTGCAGCCGCGCGGCCTGACGCCGCCCGAGGATCTCGATCGTCCAGCCGCCCGCCTCGTCGGCGAGCTCGCGCGGCACATAGCCCATCGCCACCGACAGCTTCGAGCCGTGCGCATAGCCGCCCGAAGTGACCCAGCCGACGACCTTCTCGCCCTGCCAGATCGGCTCGTCGCCGATGACATCGGCGTCCGTCGCATCCACGATGAAGCAGCGCAGGCGCAGCCGGCCACCGGTCTCCTTCTCGCGCCGCGCAGCCTGCTTGCCGATGAAATCCGCCGGCTTGTCGAGCGCGACGAAGCGGTCCAGCCCCGCCTCCAGCGGCCCGTAGATGGGACGGTACTCGCGGGCCCAGGAGCCGTAGGCCTTCTCGAGCCGCAGCGAGTTCAGCGCGCGCGAACCGAACAGCCGGATGCCATGCGGCTCGCCGGCAGCCATCAGCGCATCGAAGATGTGGACCAGGTACGCAGGGTCGCACCAGATCTCGTAGCCGATATCGCCGGTATAGCTGACGCGCCCGACGAGCGCCGAGGCCATGCCGACCGGGATGCGCTTGATGTCCATGAAGCGGAACTTGGGCGTGGCGAGGTCCGCCGTGGTGACGGCGGCGAGCACCTCGCGCGCGCGCGGACCCGCGATCGCGAGACCCGCGAGGCCGCCGCCGTGCGCGACGATGGAGACCGAGCCGTCGGCCGGCAGGTGCCGCTGGAACCAGCGCATGTGGTAGTCCTCGGCGACCCCCGAGCCGATGATCAGGAACCCCTCGGCGCCGAGGTCGGCGAGCGTGAAATCGCCGATCAGGCGGCCGTCGTGCTTCAGCATCGGCGCCAAGGTCATGCGGCCGGGCGCCGGGATCTTGCAGGCGAGCAGACCGTCCAGCCAGGCGCGCGCGCCGGGTCCGCTGACCGTGTACTTCGCGAAGCCCGTGGTCTCGATGAGGCCGACGCGCTCGCGCACCGCCGCGACCTCGGCCGCGACCGTCGTGAAATCCGTCGAGCGGTACCAGCTGAACTCGTCGCGCACGCCCTCGGGCGCGTACCACAGCGGCACTTCGAGGCCCGCCGCCGCGCCGAACTGCGCGCCGCGCGCCTTGAGCCGGTCATAGAGCGGCGAGGTCTTGAGCGGCCGCCCGGCCGGCAGCTCCTCGTTGGGAAAGCGGATCGAGAAGCGCCGCGCGTAGTTCTCCTTCACCTTGGCGTTGGTGTAGGCCTTGCTCGCCCAGTCGCCGAAGCGCGCGACATCCATCGCCCACACATCCATGCCGGGATCGCCGTGGATCATCCAGTTGGCGAGCGCGAGACCGACACCGCCGCCCTGGCTGAAGCCCGCCATCACGCCGCAGGCGCACCAGTAGCCGGTGAGTCCGCGCACCGGGCCGATCAGCGGGTTGCCGTCGGGCGCGAAGGTGAACGGGCCGTTGACGATCTTCTTGATGCCGGCGTCCTGGAACGCCGGGAAATGCTTGAACCCCACCTCGAGCGAGGGCGCGATGCGGTCGATGTCGGGCTGCAGCAGCTCGTGGCCGAAGGTCCACGGCGTCGAGTCCTCCGACCAGGCCTTGCAGGCCTTCTCGTAGGTGCCCATCAGCATGCCGCCGCGCTCCTGGCGCAGGTAGAGCTCGCCGTCGAAGTCGATGGCGTGCAGCACCTCCTTGCCGGTCTTGCGGTTGATCTCGGCGACCTCGGGCATGTCCTCGGTGATGAGGTACATGTGCTCCATCGCGAGCACCGGATGCTCGCGGCCGACCATGTGCCCGACCTCGCGGGCCCAGAGTCCGCCGGCGTTGACCACATGCTCGGCATGGATCTCGCCGCGGTTGGTGATGACGCGCCAGGTACCGTCGGGGTTCTGGATGAGCTCCTCGACCTTGGTGAAGCGCTCGATGTTCGCGCCGAGCTTGCGCGCGGCCTTGGCGTAGGCCTGCGTCGTGCCCGAGGGGTCGAGGTGCCCGTCGACCACCGTCTCGAGCGCGCCGACGAAGCAGGACGGGTCGAGCAGCGGCATCAACTCGTGCGCGCGCTCGGGCGTGATGATCTTGGCGTCGATGCCGAGGTAGCGCCCCTTGGCGACGGTGCTCTTCAGCCAGTCGAAACGCGCCTCGGTGGCCGCCAGCATGACGCCGCCCGTCAGGTGCAGGCCGGTGGGCTGGCCCGACAGCTCCTCGATCTCCTTGTAGAGGTCGATGGTGTACTTCTGCAGCTTGGCGACGTTGGGATCGCCGTTGATCGTGTGCATGCCGCCTGCGGCATGCCAGGTGGACCCCGACGTGAGCTCGTCGCGCTCGAGCAGCACCGAGTCGGTCCAGCCGAACTTCGCGAGGTGGTAGAGGACGGAGCAGCCGACGACTCCGCCGCCGATGACGACAGCACGTGCAGTGGTTTGCATGGGTCCAAGATGGTCACCGCGCCCCCGGGACCGCGGTTATATCCAGCCGACATCGCCATGCGATACTTCGACATCCGGACGGCGGGGGTTTGGGCACACAATGTCCGCAGCGATGGGCGAAAAACCTCCGAAGACCGCCATCACCCGGCTTGCACGGCGCGGCGACGCCGGCACGCCCATCCGCATCGCCTTCGTCCTCGCCCCGCAGTTCCCGATGCTGGCGTTCGCCGCCGCGATCGACCCGCTGCGGGTCGCGAACCGCCTCAGCGAGAAGCCGCTCTTCGGATGGCAGCTCGCCTCGGTCGACGGCCAACCGGTGATGGCGAGCAACGGCATACCGGTGGCGGTGCAGTGTCCGCTCGACGCGCTGCATGACGTCGACCTGGTGGTGGTCTGCGTCGGCCTCGAACCGCTGCAGTTCGGACGGCAGCACAAGATCCACCACCAGTTGCGGCGCCTCGCCCACCATGGGGCGGCGATCGGCGCGGTCAGCTGCGGCACGTTCGTGCTCGCCGAGGCCGGCCTGCTCAACGGCCGCCGCGCCACCGTGCACTGGGAGTACGACGAGCTGTTCCGCAAGCGCTATCCCGCGCTGCAGACCTCGCGCGAGCTGTTCGTCTTCGACCGCGACGTCTTCACCTGCTGCGGCGGCACCGCCGCCCTCGACATGATGCTGCACCTCGTCCGCGAGACCGCCGGCAACCAGCTCGCGCAGGACGTCGCGGAGCAGTTCATCTATCCGCGGATCCGCGACGAGGAGGAAGCGCAGCGCGCCGCGGTCCAGAACCGCTATGCGGTGGCCAGCCCGCGCCTCGCGCAGGTCATCGAGATGATGGAATCGACCCTCGACGAGCCGGTGCCGTTGCAGGACCTCGCCGCCCGGGTGGGCATCTCGACACGGCAGATCGAGCGCCTGTTCAAGGAACAGATGCGCACCGGTCCCTCGATGTTCTACCTCAAGCGCCGCCTCGAGCGCGCGCGCACCATGCTGCGGCAGACGCTGCTGCCGATCCGGGAGGTGGCGGTGGAATGCGGCTTCGGCTCCACCGCGCACTTCAGCCACGCCTACAAGAAGGCGTTCGGCATCCCGCCGACGCAGGAACGCGCGAACGCGAGGGATGCATGCTGACCGACATCTGCCTCATCTCCGGGCTGCTGGTGGTCGCACACCTGCTGCGCGCCGCGATCCCGCCGCTGTCGCGGTACCTGATCCCCACCTCCATGATCGCCGGCCTCATCGGCCTCGCGCTCGGGCCCGGCGGCTATGACCTGCTGCCGTTCAGCCGCGGCCCGGACGGCCGCGCGCTGCTCGGCACCTACCCCGGCATCCTGATCACCGTGCTGTTCGCGACGCTGCTGATGGGCCACCGTCCGACGCGGCTCACGCGCGAGACCTGGCACGGCAGCCGCACCTCGTTCCTCTACAGCCTCGGTTCCGAGTTCATGCAGTACGGCATCGTGCTCTGCCTGGGCACGGCGCTGCTCGCCTTCGTGTTCACCGACCTGCGCGACGAGTTCATGATCATGCTGCCCGGCGGTTTCGCGGGCGGGCACGGCACCGCGGCGGCCTATGCCGAGGCGATGCCGCAGTGGGAGTCGGCGCTCAGCATCGGCTTCACCTTCGCGACGCTCGGCATCTTCTGCGCCGTCTTCGGCGGGCTCGCGCTCGTCGACCTCGCGCGGCGTCGCGGCTGGGTCGGGCGCGAGACCCCGGCGGGCGCGGTGCACGGCGCGCAGGCCGCGCCCGAGCAGTCCTCGTTCCTGCCCGCGGTGTTCCAGACCTCCACCGGCCGCGCCACCGTCAACAGCATCGCGCTCGAACCGCTCGCCTGGCATGTCGCGCTGGTGCTGGCCGTGTACGGCCTCACCGTCACGGTGATGCCCGCGATCCGCGAGCTGCTGCCGCCGAAGTTCATGCTGCCCGCGTTCGTGGTCGCGATGGTGCTGGGCTGGATCGTGCAGACCGCGCTCGACCTCGCGAAGGTGGGCGAGTACGTCGACGCCAAGACCATCGGCGGCATCGGCTCGCTGGCCTCCGACTACCTCGTGGCGTTCGGCATCGCCTCGATCAACGTTCAGATCGTGCTCACCCATGCCCTGCCGCTGCTGGTGTTCGCGCTGCTCGGCCTCGCGATCTGCGTGGGCTGGTTGCTGCTCGTCGCGCCGCGGGTGTTCGGCGAGCGCTGGTTCGAGCCCGGCATCTTCACCTACGGCTGGAACACCGCCACGATCGCCTTCGGCGTGTCGCTGCTGCGCATCGTCGACCGGCGCGGCGACTCCACGGTGCTCGCCGACTACGGCGTCGCCTATGTCGCGATCGGGCCCATCGAGGCGCTGCTCTACACCTCGGTGCTGGCGGCGCTCGCGACCGGGCACTTGTTCGCGCTCGGCCTCGTGCTGGTGGCGCTGGCGTCCATCATGACGGTGATGGCGATCCGCGTGCGCGACCGCAAGGCGGGATAGCCGCGCGACGTCTGCCGTGCCGCGCGACGCGGCACCGGGTGTGGATGGTCTCCATGTTCA
>RFTM01000010.1 GCA_009923475.1 Gammaproteobacteria bacterium
CCGACAAGACCCGCAAGGACCTGCGTGACGATTACCTCTCGGTCGAGCACCTTCTCTCCGCGATGAATCAACGCGTGGGCATCGCCAGCGACGAACTACTCGAGGCGATCCGCCGCGTGCGCGGGTCGCATCGCGTGACGTCACCGAACCCCGAAGAGCAGTACCAAGCGCTCGAAAAGTACGGCCAGGACCTCACCGCACGGGCCCGTGAGGGCAAGATCGACCCGGTCATCGGCCGCGACGACGAGATTCGTCGCGTCATCCAGGTGTTGTCACGCCGCACCAAAAACAACCCCGTTCTCATCGGCGAGCCCGGTGTCGGAAAGACGGCAATCGTCGAGGGTCTCGCACGAAGGATCGCCGACGGTGACGTACCCGAGGGTCTGAAGAACAAGCGACTTGTTTCGCTCGACATCGGGTCGATGCTGGCCGGCGCAAAGTATCGCGGCGAGTTCGAAGAGCGGCTGAAGGCGGTGTTGAAGGAAATCACCGATGCACAGGGCGACGTGATCACCTTCGTCGACGAGATGCACACCCTCGTCGGGGCCGGCGGAGCCGAAGGTGCGATGGATGCGGGCAACATGATCAAGCCCATGCTCGCCCGCGGCGAACTGCGGATGATCGGTGCCACCACCCTCGACGAGTACCGCAAGTACGTCGAGAAGGATCCGGCCCTCGAACGGCGCTTCCAGCAGGTGTACGTCGGCGAGCCGACGGTGCAGGACACGATTGCGATCTTGCGCGGCCTGAAAGAGCGTTACGAAGTGCATCACGGTGTGCGCATCCAGGACAGCGCGCTCGTCAGTGCAGCGGTTCTGTCGAACCGCTACCTCACGAACCGCTTCCTTCCCGACAAGGCGATCGATCTGGTCGACGAAGCGGCGAGCAAGTTGCGTATCGAGATCGACTCGTTGCCCACCGAGATCGACATCGTCCAACGTCGCATCCTGCAGCTCGAGATCGAAAAGGTCGCCCTCGAGAAAGAGACCGACGCTGCATCACGAGAGCGTCTCGATTCGTTGAACGAAGAATTGTCTTCGCTGCAGGCGCAGACCGCAGTGATGAAGGAACACTGGGAGTCCGAACGCGCGGCCATCGCCGCGATTCGTACGCTGAAAGAGGAACTCGAGGCGTTGCGCACCGACAGCGCATCGTTCGCGGCGTTGGTGGAGTCCCGCCGCAACCGCCGCGACGACTGGTACAAGTTGCCGGCCGGCAAGATCGATCTTTGCAGCGTGCCCTTGCCGGTGCGGCGCGTCGCGGTGCCCGCGGCGCGCTGAGGGCCTCAGAGCCGCAGCGTCTGCCGCAAGGCTTCGCCGCGGGCCAGCCGGTCGAAACCGAGGTTGATGTCCTCGAGCGGCAGCGAGCCCGAGAGCAGCCGGTCGACCGGCAGCCGCCCTTCCTGGTACCAGGCGATGTAGCGCGGGATGTCGCGCGCCGGCACGCAGCTGCCGAGATAGCTGCCCTTGATGGTGCGCTCCTCGGCGACGATGCCGACATGCGCCAGCGACAGCATGGCCTGCGGATGTGACAGGCCCGCCGTGACCGTGGTGCCGCCGCGGCGCGTGATGCGGTAGGCGAGCTCCATCGCCTTCACCGAGCCGGCCATCTCGAAGGCGTATCCGACGCCGCCCTGCGTCGCCTCGCGGACGGCCTCGATGCAGGTCGGGTCGGAGGCGTCGAAGACGTCGGTGGCGCCGAGCTCGCGGGCGAGCGCGAGCTTGGCCGGCGAGAGGTCGATGGCGACGATGCGCCGCGCCTCGCGCAGCCGCGCGCCGAGCAGCGCGGCGAGCCCGACGCCGCCCAAGCCCACCACCGCGACGCTGCGCCCCGGCGGCAGGTCGGCGGTGTTGAGCACCGCGCCGGTGCCGGTGATGACCGCGCAACCGAACACCGCGGCCTCGTCGAAGCCGAGCGAGCGGTCGACGCGCACCAAAGATTCGCGGCGCACGACGGCGTGCCCGGCGAAGGCCGACACGCCGAGGTGGTGGTTGAGCGCCTCGCCGGATCCGGCGCGCCGCAGCCGCCGGTGGCCGTCGAGCAGGGTGCCGGCGCTGTTGGCGGCGAAGCCCGGCTCGCAGAGCGCGGGCCGCGCATCGAGGCAGGGCGCGCAATGTCCGCAGCTCGGCACGAAGGTGGTGACCACGTGGTCGCCCACCGCGAGGTCCGTCACGCCGGGGCCGAGCTCTTCGATGGTGCCCGCGCCCTCGTGGCCCAGCACCATCGGCAGCGCGCGCGGCCGGTTGCCGTCGATCACCGACAGGTCGGAGTGGCAGAGCCCGGCGGCGCGCATGCGCAGCAGCACTTCGCCGGGCCCGGGCGGGGCGAGGTCGACCTCGATGACCTCGAGCGGGCGGGAGTCGGCGTAAGGAGCGGGGGCACCCATGCGGGTGAGCAGCGCGGCGCGGGTCTTCATGCCGTCACGCTACGGCGCGCCCGCGCCTCTGGCAAGCGGCCGCACGAGCGCGGACAATGCCTTCATGAGCCGACCCCTGCCGCCGCTGCGGAGCGAGTTCACGGTGTTCCGCACCGTGGGCACGCGTTGGATGGACAACGACGCCTACGGTCACGTCAACAACGTCGTCTACTACTCGTACTTCGACACCGTGGTGAACGCCTACCTCATGGAAGCGACCGGCGGGGACATCCGGGCGCTGCCGCAGATCGGCGTGGTGGCCGAGACCGGCTGCACGTACTTCGCGTCGTTGTCGTTCCCGCAGACGCTGGAGGTGGGGCTCGCCGTCGAGCGCCTCGGAGAGCGCAGCGTCAGCTACCGGTTGGGCGTGTTCGCGCAGGGCGCGGAGCAGGGCGCGGCGCTCGGCCGCTTCGTGCATGTGTATGTGGATGCCGTCACGCGCAAGAGCGCGCCGGTGCCGGAGGCCATCCGTCGCGCGGTGGCGCCGCTGCTCGTCACTCCCGCGCCGCGCGGGCCGGACGCGCGAGGCGGCTGATGCCGAGCGCGCCGCTGCGCACCACCTCGAGCAGCTGCGCGCCCTTGCCGAGGTCGGCCACGAAGGCGTCGACCTCGGATTCGCTCGCGGTGAGCTCGACGACGAAGCCCTCGCTCGCCGGGTCGAGCACGCGGCCGCCGCCCCGCACCACATAGCCGCGCACCGCGTCGGCCTGTTCCGGGCGCACCTTGAGCTTGAGCAGCACGAGCTCGCGCTCGAAGTGCTCGCCGCGGGTCATGTCCTCGACCGCCACGACGTCGATCAGCTTGTCGAGCTGGCTGATGATCTGCTGCACGGCGGCGTCCGAGCCGCGGGTCACGAGCGTGATGCGCGACACCGTCGGATCGTCGGTGGCCGCCACCGACAGCGATTCGATGTTGTAGCCGCGGGTGGAGAAGAGGCCCGCGACGCGCGTCAGCGCGCCGGCCTCGTTCTGCAGCAGTATGGCGATGATGTGGCGCATGGCAGTCCCGCAGCATATTGCACGAGACGGGCAAACTGATAGTCTGGCGGACGCCATGGCCCCGCCCACCGCCGACCCGAACAAGACCCATCCGCTCTCCGGACAGACCATGACCGGCGCCGAGATGATCGTGCAGGTGCTGGCCGACGAGGGCACCACCGCGATCTTCGGCTACTCGGGCGGCGCGATCCTGCCGACCTACGACGCCGTGTTCCTCTACAACCAGCGGCGCACCGCGGGCGGCGAGCCGCAGATGCCGCTGATCGTGCCCGCCAACGAGCAGGGCGCGGGGTTCATGGCCGCGGGCTATGCGCGCGCCAGCGGTCGCGTCGGCGTCTGCCTCGTCACTTCCGGTCCGGGCGCCACCAACACCGTCACCCCGGTGCGCGACTCGATGGCCGATTCGGTGCCCATGGTCGTCATCTGCGGCCAGGTGCCGACCGCAGCCATCGGCACCGATGCCTTCCAGGAGGCGCCGGTGCCCGCGATCATGGGCTCGGTCGCCAAGCACATCTTCCTCGTCACCGACCCCGAGAAGCTCGAGGCCACGGTGCGCACCGCCTTCGAGATCGCGCGCACGGGCCGGCCGGGACCGGTGGTCATCGACGTGCCGAAGGACGTGCAGAACTGGAGCGGCACCTTCCGCGGCGAGGGTCTGCTGCCCATCCCGGGCTACCGCAAGCGCCTGTTCGCCACCCGCCATGCGGGCATCGAGGACGACGAGTCCGAGGCCTTCTTCGCGATGCTCGGCGACGCCAAGCGGCCGCTGCTCTACGTCGGCGGCGGCGTCATCAACGGCGAGGCTGCGGCGCAGCTCACGGAGTTCGCCATCGCCTTCGGCGTGCCGGTGGTCACCACGCTGATGGGCATCGGTGCCTTCGATACCACGCACCCGCTCGCGATGCGCATGCTGGGCATGCACGGCGCGGCCTTCGCCAACTATGCGGTCGAGGACTGCGACCTGCTGATCGCGGTCGGCGCGCGGTTCGACGACCGTGTCGCCGGCGTGCCGGCGAAGTTCGCGCCGCGCGCCAAGCGCATCGCGCACCTCGACATCGACCGCGCCGAGATCAACAAGGTCAAGCGCGTCGATTGGAGCCATGTCGGCGAGCTGCCGGGCGCGCTGGCGTCGCTCACCGCCTGGGGACGGGAGCACGGCTTCGCCGCCGACTACTCGTTGTGGCACGCCGAAGTGGACGCGCTGCGCACCAAGCACGCGATGGGCTACGACCGCGAGAGCCCGCTGATCCAGCCGTACCACGTCATCGAGGAGATCAACCGGCTGACCAAGGGCGAGGCGATCATCGCCACCGGCGTCGGCCAGCACCAGATGTGGGCGGCGCAATACTTCGATTTCCGCCGCCCGCGGCTGTGGCTCACCTCGGGGTCGATGGGCACCATGGGCTTCGGCCTGCCGGCCGCCATCGGCGCGCAGTTCGCGCAGCCGGGCGCGCTGGTCATCGACATCGACGGCGACGCCTCGATCCGCATGAACTTCGGCGAGCTCGAGACCGTCACCACCTACGACCTGCCGGTCAAGGTGGTGGTGCTCAACAATTTCGGCGACGGCATGGTCAAGCAGTGGCAGAAGCTCTTCTTCAAGGGGCGCATGTCGGCGAGCGACAAGTCGCTGCACAAGAAGGACTTCGTGAAGGCCGCACAGGCCGACGGCTACGCCTGGGCGGCGCGGCTCGACCGCAAGGAAGACGTCACGCGGGTGGTGCGCGAGTTCATCGAGTTCCGCGGGCCTGCTTTCCTCGAGGTGATCATCGACCCGGATGCCGGCGTGTATCCGATGGTCGGCCCGGGCCAGTCCTACGACGCCATGATCACCGGCGATTTCATCGTCGCGCGCCACAAGCCCGTCGAGGCGCAGGCGCCCGGTCCGTCCGAGATGTTCTGAGGAGCCGCGCGTGAAGTACCTGCACACCATGGTGCGCGTCACCGACATCGAGCAGTCGCTGCGCTTCTATCGCGACGCGCTCGGCCTCGAGCTGCTGTCGCGCAAGGATTATCCGCAGGGGCGGTTCACGCTGGTGTTCTTTGCGGCGCCCGGCGACCACGCCGCGCAGGTCGAGCTCACCCACAACTGGGATCCCGAGACCTACAGCGGCGGGCGCAACTTCGGGCATCTCGCGTATGCGGTGCCGGACATCTACGCCTCCTGCCGGCGCCTCGCCGACCACGGCGTGACCATCCTGCGTCCGCCGCGCGATGGCCGCATGGCCTTCGTGCGCTCGCCGGACGGCATCAGCATCGAGCTTTTGCAGGACGGTCCGGCGCTGCCACCCGCCGAGCCCTGGGCCTCGATGCCGAACACCGGCACCTGGTAGCACGCCGCCGACGCACCGCGCGCGGCACCATCGCGCGCGTCGCCCTCGCGCCTTGGTCGACGGCCCCGTTCGCGATCGGGGGCTGGTCGAGGTCGGTCGGCATGGCGGGCCCTCCCGCAGGGAGCCTATGATATCCGGCATGCGCATCGCCGGATCCGTCGTCCTTCTGGTGTCCCTGGCGTCCCTCGCGGCGTCCGCCGAGGCTTGGTCAGGAAGCCCCGATCCGGCCCGCGGTGAGCGCCTCTACGCCACCTGTTCGGCCTGCCACGGCGCGGCGGGCATGGGGCAGCCCGAGGGCCCCGCGCCGGTGCTCGCCGGCCAGCACGAGACCGTGCTGCTGCGGCAGTTCGCCGATTACCGCGACAGCGCGCGCTGGGACCCGCGCATGGAGCATGTCGCGAGGCTGCGGGCCTTCGCCGACCGCGACGATCTCGCCGACATCGCCGCGTTCCTGTCGCGCCTCGATGCGCCGCTGCCGGCGGACATCGGTTCCGGCGCGGACCTCGCCGAGGGCGCGCGCGCGTTCGTCGGGCATTGCGCGTCATGCCATGGCGCGACCGGACAGGGCGACGGTGCGCGCGGCGTGCCGCGGCTCGCCGGCCAGCATCAGGGTTACCTGCGCCGCCAGGTGCTGGACGCCGTCGAGGGCCGTCGACCGGCGTTGCAGGCTTCGCATGGCGCCCGGTTCAAGAGCTTGTCGGCCGCCAGCCTCGACGGGCTCGCCGATTACCTCTCGCGCAACCTGCGGCGGGTGGATCCTGTCCCGCCGCGTTGAAGCGGCTTGGGTGCTGTCCGCCGCACTGCTGCTCGGCGGCTGTGCCATGCCGCGCGCGTTCGTCAGCGCGCCCTTGGACCGGGGCGCGGGCGAGGCCGGCTACCGGGTCGCCGATGTCCTCCCGCACCGCGCGCCCGACGAGTTGCGTGTGGTGGTCAGCTTTTCCGGTGGCGGCATGCGCGCGTCCGCGTTGTCCTTCGGCGTGCTCGAGCAGCTCGCGGAGGACCGCGTCCGGCCGGCGGACGGCGGCGAGCCGCGCCGGCTGCTCGATGAGGTCGACATCGTCTCCGCGGTCTCGGGCGGCGCGGTCACGGCCGCATATTGGGCCCTGCACGGCGACCGCATCTTCGAGGATTACCGTCGCCGGTTCCTGCTGCGCGACGTGTCGGCGGGGCTCAAGCGGACGTTCTTCCTCGACCCGCGCACCTGGTTCCGGCTCGCGTCGTCCGAGTACTCGCGGGGCGACGTGTACGCCGACTATCTCGACCGCAAGCTGTTCCGGGGCGCGACCTTCCGCGACCTCGACCACGGCGGCGGGCGGCCCTTCCTGATCCTGAACGCCACCGACATCGGCACCGCCGCGCGCTTCGAGTTCACTCAGGACCACCTCGACCTGCTGTGCGACGACCTCGACAGTTTTCCGCTCGCTCGCGCGGTGGCCGCCTCGTCATCGGTCCCCGCGCTCATGACGCCGATCACCATCGCCAACCGCGCGGGCCGCTGCGGGCATCGCATGCCGGCGTGGGTCGCGCCCGCGGCCGATGCGGCGACGGGGTCGCGCCGCCACCTGCAGGCCTCGGCGATGCAGGCCTACGCCGACCCGGCGCGCTACGGTTGGCTGCACCTCGTCGACGGTGCGCTCGGCGACAACCTCGGCGTGCGCGCGGCGATGGACGCGCTCGCCGACCGCGAAGACCCGTCGCGCATGCGGCCCTCGGCGATCGCGCCGGGCCAGCGCCTGGTGTTCATCGAGGTCAACGCCACCGATTGGCAGGCCGAGCGCATCGGCGGCTCGCGCCAGCCGCCCGACGCGGTGGCGATGCTGCGCCTGCTCGGCACGGTCCCCGTCGACCGCTACACCGTCGAGTCGAAGGCCTTGCTGCGCGAGACGCTGCGCCGCTGGATGCGCGACGCGGGGGCCGAGGACCGGCTGCACATCATCGAGATCGACCTCGACGACCTGCGTGACGATCCGCGTTTCGGGCACCTCTCGAGGTTGCCTACGGCGCTCGACGCCAAGCCCGCCGACATCGACGCGCTGCGCTGCGCGGCGCGGATGCTGCTCGACGCGAACGCCGACTACCGGCGCCTGCTGAGCGAGACGGGCGTCGCCGACAGCGCGCGCCCGGGGCTCACTGGTTGCAGAGGATCTTGACCTTGCGCGTGGCGAGGTCGACTTCCTGCGGCGTGGCGGCGTTCACCAGCTGATCCTTGGCGGCGACGCATTCGGCGGCTTCGCGCTGCAGCTCAAGCTGGATCTGCGTCAGCACCGGTTGCGAAGCGCGGTCGCAGGCCTCGCGGGCGAGCCGACGGACGTTGTTGGTGGCGCCGGCCTCCTCGACGGCGACGCAGTCGCCCACCATGAAGCCGGTCTGGTCGCTGATGACCTTGATGCGTGCGCCCGGCGCGGTGGCCACCGTGTAGGCCATGCCGTCGCGGCTGCCCTGCGCGGCGCCGGCGATCATCGCGCCGCCCGCCGCGCCGACGATCGCGTTGCGCGCCTTCTTGCCGCCCGACTTGCCGGAGGCCGAGAGCAAGCCCAGCGTGCCGCCGACCAGCATGCCCGAGCCCGCGTTCGAATCGAGCGTCACGCGTTCGGCGCGTTCGACCGTGCCGACCGAATCTTGGCGGCGCTGCCGGCGCGGGTCTGCGCGGACGCGGACGTGACGCGGAATCTACCATGTCATCGAGATGCCCTTGGTCTTGAGGTAGGGCTCGAGGCCCTCCTTGCCGAACTCGCGGCCCCAGCCCGACTGCTTGTTGCCGCCGAAAGGCATCGCGGGGTCGATGGCCGCGTGCATGTTCACGCTCACCTGGCCCGCGTCGATGAGCCGCACCATGCGCATGGCGGTGCCGAGATCGCGCGTCCAGACGCTGCCCGACAGCCCGTAGATGGTGGAGTTGGCTTCGCGCGCGACCTGCTCGAGGTCGTCGTCGCCGAAGGCCTGCACGCAGAGCACCGGACCGAAGATCTCCTCGCGCACAGGAGTCATGTCGGAACGCGTGCGGGCGAGCACCGTCGGCTCGAAGAAGTAGCCGGGGCGCTCGGGCGCACGGCCGCCACAGACCACTTCGGCGCCCTCGGCCCGCCCGGCCGCGACGAAGCCGGCGACCCGCTCGCGCTGCGCCGCCGAGATCAGCGGCCCGAACTCCGAGCCCGGGTCGAGGCCGGGGCCGATCTTCAGGGCCCGGGCGATGGCGGCCACGCCCTCGACCACGCGGTCGTGCACCTTCTCGTGCACGAACAGGCGCGTGCCGGCCATGCAGTTCTGCCCCTGCAGGAAGAAGCAGGCGCGCGCGGCGCCCGGGATCACCTGCGCGAGGTCGGCGTCGGGGAAGACCACCACCGGCGACTTGCCGCCGAGTTCCAGCGTGACCTTTTTGAGGTTGCCGGCGGCGGCCCGCACGATCATCCGCCCGACCTCGGTCGAGCCGGTGAACGCGATCTTGTCGACGCCCGGATGCGCCGCGAGCGCGGCCCCCGCGTCCTCGCCGTGGCCGTTCACGAGGTTGACGACGCCGTCGGGCACGCCCGCCTCCTGGCAGATCTCGACGAGGCGCATGGCGGTGAGCGGCGCGAGTTCGGCGGGCTTCAGCACCAGGGTGCAGCCTGCCGCGAGCGCGGGCGCGACCTTCAGCATCACCATCGGCAGCGGCGAGTTCCAGGGCGTGATGGCGCCGACCACGCCGACCGGTTCGCGCAGCGTGAACGAGATCGCCTCGCCCGGCAGCTTGCCTTGCGGCGCGGCCGGGATGGTGGCGCCCTCGATCTTGGTGGGCCAGCCGGCGTAGTAGCGGAAGAACTCCGGCACGACCATGCCGCAGACGTATTGCGCGATCGGCATCGGCAGGCCGCTGTCGACGACCTCGAGCTCGCAGAGCCGCTGGAGGTCCTGTTGCACGAGGTCGGCGATCTTCCAGAGGACAGCGCTGCGCTGCGCGGCGGTGAAGCGCGACCAGGGGCCCGTGAGCGCGGCGCGCGCGGCGCGCACGGCCTCGTCGATCTCGGCGGCGCCGCCCGCGGCGCAACGGGCGATGCGGCGGCCGGTCGCGGGGTCATGCACGTCGAAGGTCGCGCCGGAGGCGGAGGGCCGCCATCGGCCGTCGATGAAGTGGCCATGTTCGCGGCCGAGGAACTCGAGCGTGGTGGCGGACGGGATAGGGGTGTCGGTCATGGCGGTCCTCCGGGGAGCACGGCAATCCTACGGTCGGGTCCGCCGTCCGCCCTCCGTCGATGCCGCCGATGTCCGGTGCGTGGCCGTCCGCGCGCCGCCCCGGACGCGGGCGGACCTGGGCCACGGAACCGCCATCCGGGCATTGAAGCGGGAGGCCACACTGCAGATACTTCGCGCTCTTCGGAGGAGGCATCATGAGACGAGGGGAGAAGCGGCGGGCCGCTGCGGTGTTCGCCGACAAGTCGCGGCATGACGTGCGCGTGGCGCGCCAGCCCATCTTCGACCCGCTCTCGAAGGTCCAGGCCTACGAACTGCTCTACCGGCCGGGCACGGGCGAGGGCGCAGGCACCTCGGGCGCCGCCGCCACCGCGCGCGTGATCCTCGCCGCGGTGAGCGACTTCGGCCTCGACCATCTCGCGGGCAAGGCCGACATCCACATCAACCTGCCGGCCGAGCTGATCAGCTCGCCCATCGACATCCCCTTGCCGCCGGACCGCGTCGTGCTGGAGGTCCTCGAGGACGTGCAGGCGGACGAGGCCGTGGTCGCGGGCATCAACACCTACCGCAAGCGCGGCTTCCGCGTCGCGCTCGACGATTTCGCGTGGGCGCCGGGGCAGGGCGACGCGCGGCTGCTCGAGCACGTCGACATCGTGAAGGTGGACATCCTCGCGCAGCCTGCCGACACCTTGGAGGAGATGGTCGCGGCGCTGCGCAGCCGCGAGATCAAGCTGATCGCCGAGAAGGTCGAGACGCGCGAACAGTTCCAGCGCTGCCGCGTCATGGGTTTCTACGGCTTCCAGGGCTTCTTCCTGCAGCGGCCGGAGACCTTCCAGGGGCTGCGCACCGAGGGCTTCAAGCCGGCGACGCTGCAGGTGCTCGCCGCGCTGCAGTCCTCCGACTATTCCACCGAGGAGGTGGAGAAGCTCGTCTCGCGCGACGTGGCGCTGGTGCACCGCGTGCTGCGGACGCTCAATTCGGCGTACTACGCCTTCCCCTCGCCCGTGTCCTCGATCCGGCACGGCGTCAACCTGCTCGGCCGCGACAACCTGCTCAAGCTCTGCGCGATCCTGTCGCTGGCGGCGTTCCGCGACCGGCCGACCTGGCTGCTCGCCAACACGCTGATCCGCGCCCGCATGTGCGAGCTGCTGCACGACCCCGTGGTGGGCGCGGATTCGGGCACGTTCTTCATGACCGGTCTGCTGTCGCACCTCGATGCGCTGCTCGGCGTGTCGCGCGAGGAGTCGCTGCAGGGGCTGGCGCTCGCGCCGGCGGTGCGCGCGGCGGTGCTCGAACGCGCCGGACCCGCGGGCCGCGCCCTGTCGGCGGTCGAGGCCTGGGAGCGGGGCGAGTGGGATGCGGTGGCTGAGGCGGGCTTCGCCGACGCCGCCAAGGTGCGCGCGGCCTACCTCGATGCGGTCGCCTGGAGCGAGGAGACGGTCAAGCTGACGGTGGAGTGAGCGGTCGGGGCTCGACCAGGCTCACCACCACCTTGCCGCGGCTGCGGCCGGCGAGCAGCCACTCCACGGCGTCGGCCACCTGCCCGAGACCGACGAACGGCCGCGGTTCGATGTGCACCTGCAGGCGGCCCTCGGCATGCAGCGCGAGCAGGCGCTGCGCGGCCTCGTCGAAGAACTCCGGGAAGGCCTGGTTCTGGAAGCCGCGCACCGAGGCCGACTTCCAGTAGAGCTTGCGGTAGATGCGCGGCTGGGCGACGAGCTCCACCTCGCGGTCGAAATCCGAGGTGTGGCCGCTGATCACCAGCCGGCCACGGATCGCGAGATGGTCGACGAAGGCGTCGAACACCTCGCCGCCCACCGAGTCGTAGGCCACATCGAGACCGCGCGGATACTCGCGCGCCAGCACTTCGCGCAGGTCTTCCGAGCGGTGGTCGATGGCGCGGTCGACGCCGAGCGCGCGCAGCAGCGGCAGCTTCGAGGCGTCGCCGGTGATGCCGATGACATGGCAGCCGCGCAGCTTCGCGAGCTGCACCACGAAGTGGCCGAGTCCGCCCGCGGCCGCCGATACCGCCACCGTGTCGCCCGGGCGCGCCTCCCCGATCTTCTCGAGGCCGACCAGCGCCGAGATGCCGCTCGGGATGAGCGCCAGGATCTCGGGGGTCGGCGCCGCGACGCGCAAGGCCCGCGCGGCGGGCGCCACCTGGTACTCGCGGTAACCCGAGCCGAGGCGCGAGGTCGCCACCGCGTCGCCGACGCGCAGCGACTCGACGTCCGGTCCCACCGCGACCACCTCGCCCACCGACTCTATGCCCATGTCGAAGGGCGGCTTCACGTCGACGTAGCGGATGGTGTTGCGGCAGAGGTTCTTGTCGAAGATCGCGTTGCAGCCCGCGTAGTGGTTGCGGATCGCGACCTCGCCCGGTCCCGGGTCGCGCCACGGCTCTTCCACCACGCAGGTCGAGCTGCGGAAGTCGCCGGTCAGCGTGTGGATGACGAGCTTGCGATAGCGTTCGGGCATTGGCAGTCACCGGTCGCGCGGCGTAGATTGGCGCGCTTCATCGATGGTCCCAAGGAGATCGTGACATGCCGACCGTCCTCGTCACCGGCGCCTCGCGCGGACTCGGGCTCGAGTTTACCCGGCAGTACGCCGCCGAGGGATGGCAGGTGATCGCCTGCGCGCGCGACCCGGCGCGCGCCGCGGCCTTGCAGGACGCGGCGGCGGCGGCGCCCGGGCGCGTCGCGGTCCACCCGCTCGACGTCGCGGACCATGCCTCCGTCGACCGTCTCGCGGCGCAGCTCGCCAAGGCCGCCATCGACGTGCTGCTCAACTGCGCGGGCACGATGGGCGACGGCAACTTCGCGGCGCAGGGCCTCGCGTTCGGGCGCTTCGGCAGCACCGATTACGCCGACTGGGAGCGCGTGCTGCGCATCAACGTGCTCGGCCCCATGAAGATGGCCGAGGCCTTCGTCGGCCAGGTCGCGCGCTCGGAGCAGCGCAAGATCGTCACCCTCACCAGCATCCTCGGCTCCATCGCGCGCAACACCCGCGGCAGCCTCTACGGCTACCGCTCGAGCAAGGCGGCGGTGAACGCGGTGATGAAGTCGATGGCGATCGACCTCGCGGCCTCGCACGGCATCGCCGCGACCGTCATCCATCCGGGCTGGGTGCGCACCGACATGGGCGGCCCGCGCGCCGACATCGACGCGCCGACCAGCGTCGCCGGGATGCGGCGCGTGATCGACGCGCTGACCGTGGAGAGCGCGGGGCGCTACTGGATGTACGACGGCAGCACGCTGCCCTGGTGAGGCCGGCGTCAGTCGGTGAACATCTTCCACATGGTGCGGCGCGACGGATCGTAGGCGTTGTAGGTCTTGCCAGACGCGGCGGGATCGCCCAGCGCCTGCACCACGAGCTCCGCGAGGTCGCCGCGCGCGATGAAGCTGAACGCCTTGGGATCATCGGCGAGCACCGCGGTGCCGGTCGGCTTGACGTCGCCGAGGCCGCCGGGACGGATGATGGTGTAGCCGAGCCCGCTCGCGCGCAGGTGGTCCTCGGCCTGCCCCTTGAGCGCGATCACCGTCTTCAGGAAGCGGCGCGAGGGCAAGGGCGCCGTCTCCCACGAGTCGCCGGTGCCCACCACCGACACCAGCACGAAGCGCTTCACGCCGGCCGCCGCGGCCGCGTCGATCGCGTTGCGGTTGCCGATGAAGTCGGGCCGGCGCGCCTTGTCGCCGCGCCCGCCGCCGAGCGTCGAGACGACCGCCGCGTAACCGCCCGCAGCGACCGCGCTGCGCACCTGCTCCGCATCCATCGCATCGGCGACGACCGTCGCGACGCCGAGCGCGCGCAGCGCGGCGGTGTCCGAGCTCGGCCGCACCGCGACCGTCACCTGTCCGCCGCGCGCCTTGAGGCGCTTGACGACCTCGAGGCCGGTCGCGCGGTTGCCGCCGAACACCAGGACCGGCCCGCCCGGCGGGACATAGGGCGCGGCTGCGCGGATGCCGACCGGTCGGTGCGACGAGCCGCTCAGCCAGAACACGTAGACCGCGAGGAAGGCGGCGAGCACGAGCAGTGCGCCACCGACGATCTTGAGGGAGGTTCCGATGATGCGCAGCATGGTGGTGGCTCCGTGTCAGGGCTTGAAGTCGGCGAGCAGCTTCGCCTCGCGCTCGGGCGCGAGGCCGGCCTTCAGCATGCGCTGGAAGGCCGGGCGCGCGACGACGAGGTCGGCGCAGCGCCGCGTCGCGGGGCGGCTCCAGACGGGCTTCGCCATGCCGCGCGACCAGCGCACGAGCATCGCGAGGTAGATGTCCGCGGCGCTGAACGCATCGCCCGCGAGATAGGGGCCGTTGGCCGCGAGATGCGCCTCGATGCGGTCGAACATGACGTGGATCCGCGCCTCGGCGCCGGCCTTGAGCGCGGGCTCGGCGGCCT
>RFTM01000091.1 GCA_009923475.1 Gammaproteobacteria bacterium
CGCGCCGCGCGTCATCAGCGCGGCGTCGGGCTTCACGAGCTTGATGCGGCCGACGCGCGCGGTGGTCTCCGGCCCTTGCCCGAGCGGCACGATCGAGATGGCGCCGTCGTTGCCGATGACCATCGACGCATGGGGCGGCACCACGAGCGGACCGCCGTCGCCCAGCATCGGGTGGCCTGCGCCGTTGCGGACCGCACCCGTGGCATCGAGCCGCAGGTCGCCGGCGCGCGTGTAGGCCTCGGTGCCATCGGGCGCCTGCACGGCGATCCAACCGTCGCCCTCGACCGCGACATCGAGGTCACGGCCGGTCGACTGCAGCGGACCCGCATCGCGGCTCCAGCCCGTGGCGGTGACCATGGCGTAGGCCCGTGCCTCGCCGCGCTCACCCTCTCCCGCGGACTCGGTGGTCACGGCGGCAAGCTCCGCCCTGAACCCCACCGTGGTGGCGTTCGCGAGGTTGTGGCTGTTGATCGCCTGGGCGCGCATCGTCTCGCGCGCCCCGCTCATCGCCACGTAGAGGAACTTGTCCACGTCAGGTGCTCCGCCCGCCCGTCATCAGCGGATGTTGATGATGGTCTGCGACAGCTGGTCGGCCGTGGAGATCATCTTGGCGTTGGCCTGGAAGTTGCGCTGCGCCGTGATCATGTTCACGAGCTGCTGCGTGACGTCGACGTTGGAGGCTTCGAGCGCGCCCGACTGGACCGTGCCGACCCCGCCGGTGCCCGCCGAACCCAACATCGCGGGACCCGAGGCGAAGGTCTCGCCCCAGGAGGTGTCGCCGCGGGTCTGAAGCCCGTCGACGCTCGCGAACTGCGCGATCGCCAGTTGTCCGAGCGGCACCGAGCGACCGTTGGTGAAGCGGGCCTGCACCACGCCCTCGGCGCTGGTCTCCACGCCGATCAGACGGCCCGTGGTGTAGCCGTCCTGGTTGATGGCGTTGACGCTGAAAGCGTTGCCGTACTGGGTGCTCGCGGCGATGTCATAGGTGAGCGTGATCGGCGCGGCGCCGGTGGTCGGCGTGTAGGACGGATAGGTGATCTCGCCCGTGGCCGGCGTGACCAGCGCGCCGGTGTTCGAATAGACGAGGGTCTGCGCCGTGCCCACGGCGTTGCCGTCGATGTAGAGCCGCTTCTCCCAGGTATTGTCGGTGGCCGTCTTGGAGAGATAGACGGTCGCGGTATGCGCGGCACCGAGGGAGTCGTACACCGTCATCGCGGTCGAGTGGCTGTAGCTCGCCGGATCGCTCGGGCTGAACGGCGACTTGGCCGGGACCGCCGCGTTGCCCGGCAGGTTGACGGTGAGCTCGACGCGGCCGGTGGCCGACGGCGGGCTCTCCCCGCTCGCCACGCGAAGGTCGGCCGTGGTGCTGGTGTTGAACCCGCCCTCGGCGAGCGGCGGGAAGACCTGCAGGCGCTGCTGGGCGGCGTTGACGACATAGCCGTCGCGGTCGACCTTGAACGCTCCGGCGCGGGTGTATGCGCGGGACTCGACGTCACCCGCCACGAAGAACCCCTTGCCGCTCAGGGCGAGGTCGAGGTTGTTGTCGGTGAAGTTGATGGCGCCTTGGGAGAACTGCTGGTTCACGGCGGCGACCTTGACGCCGCTGCCGACCGACCCCTGGCTGCCCGAGGAACCGGAGTACAGCTCGGCGAACTGCACGCGCGAGCCCTTGAACCCGGTGGTGGAACTGTTGGCGATGTTGTTCGCCGTTGCGGCGAGATCCGCTTGGGCGGCGTTGAGGCCTGAGATCGCAACTCGGAAGGTCATGGTTCGCTCCTCTTTGGGATGGCGGTCACATCACTTGGCGCACGGCGCCGAGCGGCATGGATCCGTTGGGGGTGTTGAGAACGAGGCCGCCCTGCGCGGCATCAAGGGTCACGCTGTCGACGCGGCTGCGAAGCAGCATCTGCGCCGACTCGCCGCGGGTGCCGAAATACGCCTGCGCGCTGACGCGGTAACGCCCTGCGGGCATGGCCGACCCGTCGTCGCGCCTGCCATCCCACTGGAACTGCGTCAGACCGGTGGCCGATGGCTCGGCATCGATGCGGCGGACGACCGCACCCGCCGCATCACGAACCACGAACTGCACCGCGCTCGCGCCGCTCGGCGCCGCGACGGCGCCCTCGACCGGCGTCGCGCCATCGAAGGCCGCGGTGTCGCCCTGCGCCAGCACGTCATGACCGACGAGGTTCGCGCCGGAGAGCGCCTGCGAGGAGCGCATGGAGCCGACCATGTCGGACACCGAGCGCGACATCCCCTGGATGCCGGTCACGGTGCTGAACTGCGCGAGCTGCCCGAGGAACTCCGCAGGTTCCAAGGGCTTCATCGGGTCCTGGTTCTTGATCTGCGCCAGCATCAGCGTGATGAACTGGTCGGCCCCGAACTGGGGCATCTCCTTGCGCGCGCCCGCGGCGGGTTCGGTGAGCGGACCCGGCAGGGCGGCGGCGGTACCTGATGCCAACATGGGGGACTGCTCCTTTTACGCCTTTCGCGTTCGCTGCGGGATCACTGGCCGAGGCGCAGCGTGGCGAGCAGCATCTCTTTCGAGGTGTTCATCAGCTCGATGTTGTTCTGGTAGGAGCGCGAGGCGGCGATCATGTCCACCATCTGCTCTACCGCGTTGATGTCGGGCGCGTAGACGTAGCCGTCCTTGTCGGCCGCGGGATTGCCGGGTTCGTACCGGGCCAGCGGCGCCTTGTCCGACTCGATGATGTCGGTCACACGCACCGCCGCCCCGCCCTCGCCCGACCGTCCGCCGCCCGCATCCACCGTCTGGAAGACCGGATAGCGCGCGCGGAAGACCTGGGTCTTGTCGCCTGTCACCGTGTTGGCGTTGGCGAGGTTGCTCGCCACCGTGTTCATGCGCACCGACTGGGCGGAGAGCGCCGAGCCTGCGATGTGGAATACCTTGAACGACGACATGTCTGCGTCCTCCTGCCTTTATTGGCCGGTGATCGCGGTCATCAGGCCGCGGAGTTTCGAGTTCACGAACTGCAAGGTCACCTGGTACTTGACGGCGTTCTCGGCGAAGGCGGCCTGTTCGAGCTGGACATCGACCGAGTTGCCGTCGGTCGAGGGCGCCACCGGCACCCGGTAAAGAAGTTCGGGGTCTGCGGTCGACGGGTAGCCGACCTGCATGCCGCCGTTCCGCAGATGGCCGGCCCGCGTGGTCGCGAGCGTCACCGCGCCGCCTTCGTGCCTGACCGATTCCAAGGCGCGGCGGAAATCGAAGTCGCGCGCCTGAAAGCCGGGCGTATCCGCGTTCGCGAGATTGCGCGCCAACAGCTCGGCGCGCTTCGATCGCAGCTTTAGCGCGTCTGCGCTCACTCCAAGATGGGCATCGAGATCGAACATCGCGGTCGCTCCGGCGGAAAAATGACTTCAGGGATGAGGTAGCAAACGCTGTGCCAGCCCCGATCCGCACTCATTCCGTGTTACATCAACCGTCCACGCAGAGTCGGTGCTGGTTCAGCACAGGTCCTTCTCGCCTCGCGGCGAGACAAGACGCGGAACCAGCGCGATGTAAAGATGAATTGCGTCCGGATTTCATGGCATGACACATGCTGAGTTGGTTCCATGACCTCACATGCCGGTTTATTGACGCTCCTGCTCATGTCATTCGCAGCGTTTCCAGTGACCGCCGATTGCGCCGACACCACTCGACAGGATCTCGTCGAGCTCACCGCTGCCGCAGAGGCCGCTGTGGCGGCGCGTGGTGCGGGTGTCCTCGCGCGAGCCGACGCGCCGGACCCGAGGCTGCGCCTCCCCCGCTGCGATCGCGACTTGGCGGCCACCGTTCCTGCGCGTGCCAAAGGCCCCCGACTCTCCGTGCGGATCGCCTGCAACGGCGCGACACCGTGGAGCGTCCTGTTGCCGGTCCAGGTCGAGACCGAGGCGGAGATATTGGTCGCACGCCAAGCTTTGGTCCCGGGCAAGGTGCTGGATGCCGAGGCCATGGCGCTGTCACGCCGTCGCATACCCGGATTCGCCGACTGCTGCGCCCGTGACGATTCAGCCCTCATCGGGCGTCGCGTCCGCCGCCCCATCGCCGCAGACGCCCCGATCCCGCTCGACAGCCTGGAAACCGCGCCCCTGGTCCGCCGCGGCGAGATCGTCACCGTGGTCGCCGGCTCGCCCGGCTTCGAGGTGCGCGCGAGCGGCGTCGCCTTGGCCGACGCCCTGGAAGGTGACGCACTGCGCATCCGGCACACGACATCCCTCAGGATCATCCAGGCCCGTGCCTATAGCCGCGGCGTGGTGCGAGTCGATTGAAGCCCGTCGGGAAAAAACACTAAAGTTTTCGCCGCGACGGCCGTTAAGGCAGCAGAGACCCCGTACAGGTGGTAGACATGTCCACGACAATCAATGGCTTGGATGTCCGACCGGCGATGCCGACGGCGACCGCGCCGATCGGCCGCAGCAAGGACGCCTACGGCGGCGACGGCTCTCCGCTCGGCTCCGGCAATGCGGGCGTGCAGATTACCGACACGGCCCGTCACCTCGCGAGCCTCGAGAAGATCGTGTCGGGCGCGCCTGACGTCGATCAGGCCAAGGTCGCCGAGATCACCCTCGCCATCGAGCGGGGGGTCTTCCAGGTCCAACCTGAGAAGATCGCCGACCAGCTGCTCCGTCTCGAGCAGTCCCTCGCTCGCGCATCCGGCCGCATGAGATGAACGGCGCGCTCGGGACCCCCGCGGCACGCGAAGAGTGCCGCCGTCTGCTCGACAAGCTGCTCGGCGAGGAGATCGCGGCCCTTGCCGAGCTCGAACGGTTGCTCGTCGCCGAGCGCGAGGTGCTCGTCAAGAACGAATCAGTCGAGGCGCTGGAAGACGTCTGCGCCCGACGCCAGGACTGCATGGGCGGCCTGCTGCGCGTGCAGGATGAGCGCCGCGGCATGCTGCGGATGCTCGGCTTCGAACCGGACCGCTCGGGTCTCGAGCGCCTGATGCGCGAATGCGACCCCCGACGCACCTTGCGCACGCGGTGGGGCGAGTGCGCCGAACGCGCCGGCCGCTGCCGCGAGATCAACGATTTCAACGGCGCCCTCGTGACCTCGCGCATGAACCGCGTGGCGGGGATGCTCGAGCTCCTCACCGGCCGCAAGGCCGAGACGCCCGTGTATGGTCGCCGTGGCGGCCAATCCTGGGTGGGCGCCGGTCGATTGCTCGCGACCGAGGCCTAAGGGAATCCCAATCCGCCCGGATTGACCCGACCTTCAGGGTCCACCGCCTGCTTGACCGCCCGCAACAAGGCGGCGGGTTCCGGACGCAAGGCGGACAGGTACGGATAGGTCTTGCCGAGCTGGTTCGAGGCGGCCCCATGCCGCGCGAAAAGCTCGACCAATCGGCCGCGCAGCTCGTGCACCAAGGCCGTCGCGCGCGGGTTCGAGGGCGGACGAGGCAGCCTCGCCAGGGTCTCCGGCGAAGGCATTGCCACGTGCAACGGCAGCCACTCGTCGAACCAGTGGAACACGGGCTCGAAGCTGAAAGCGTGGGTGTCGATGACGATCAGCAGGTGGCTCATCCACACCCCTTCCGTGCGCATCCGCTCCCGATACGGCCCGAGCAGCGCCGCGCTCGCCGCCATGAGCTCCGCCGCCTGCGAGTGGGCGACCTTGGCGTTGAGCGCGGCCCAGCGGTCACCTTCCGACCCCAACACGCCGTCGGGTTCCGGGAACAGGTTGGCGCGCACCGCACGGGGGATGGAGTCCGGGATCTCGCGCCCGCCCTCGCCCTCGCAGGCGCGGCGACAGGCGGCAAGGTCGGCCTCGACGGCCTCGGCGCTGCGCCCGGCGGCGACGACATGCAGGGAGAACGCCTCGGCAGGCAGGAAATCACGGCCCGCAGCGACCAGTTTCGCGCCGGCGCGCAGCCCGCGCAGCAGCCCTGATTCACGCGCCACCACCCGCAGCAGCTTGCCGGCATCGTCGACCACGCCTTCCGACTTCAGGTTGCGGCGCGTGGTCTCGGGATCGAAGACGTAGGCCTCTTCGGCCGCACCGGTGCGCGCCACTTCCGACAGGGCGCGCGCGGCCTGACCCATGTCCTCGAACACGAACGACCCGTAGCCCTCGCACGCGGGCGCGCGCATGAGCTTGAGCGTCGCGCGCACCTTGAGACCGAGCGTCCCGGCATCATGGGCGAAGAGCCCGGACAGGTCCGGTCCGCAAGTGCGGTAGAACGGTCGCTGCGCGGCCGCGAACGCGAGCTGCCCGGTGCGCAACAGCGAACCGTCGGCCAACACCACCTCGAGTCCGAGCAGCGCGTCGGCCGCGGTCCCGTGTCGCGCCGTGCCGAGGAACAGCGCGCCGTTCGACAAGCCGCCGCCCACCGTGGCTCGCGCGCCCGAGAAGGTCCCGAAGAACGGCGTGCGCAGCCCGAGCGGCTGCAGCGCCCGGTACAACTGCTTCCATGTGACGCCGGCTTCGACGGTGACGTACATGTCATCCGCGGCGATCTCGACGATGCGGTCGAGGCGCGCGAGGTCCATCACCACCGTATCGCGACGGGCCGGGATGTAACCGCCGGTATAGGACATGCCGCCGCCGCGCGGCGCGATCGCGATGCCCGCACGGGTCAGCACGCCGACCGCGGCCGCCAACGCCTCGACGCTGCGCGGCGACACCACCGCCAGCGCGGTCTCACCGGCCGAATAGACATCGCTCGAGTAGAGACGGCAGACCTCCGGACCGGTGCGGATCTCGTCCGCTCCGAGAATCCCGCCCAACAATCGATCGATATCCGCCGCGTGCATGGATGGCTCCTGGACTGTCCTGCCCGGCCGCACCGGACCGGCGTAGGTAATCTTACAGATGCGCGGGCGCACCATCGCGCTTAGTCTGTGGACCATCGATCCACCGGAGAGCGTCACCATGAAGCCCATCAAGCGCATCCTCGTCGCCGTGAAGGACCCCTCTGCGCGCACCATGCCTGCGGTACGCAAAGCCGCCCAG
>RFTM01000092.1 GCA_009923475.1 Gammaproteobacteria bacterium
GTGGTGCCGTCGCGGATGCCCTCGTCCTGCGAAGCGGTGACCTCGCGGGTGTAGAGCTTGCCGCCGGCGGCCTGGTCGACGCCCGCCATGCGCACCGTGATCGGCGCGATCTCGTCCTTGAAGTGCCCGGCGGCCAGCGCCGCGGCCGCGCGCTGCTGGCTGCGCGCGCCGTAGGCATCCTGCAGCTCGCGCGGGATCTTGTAGCGCGCCGCGACGGTCTCGGCGGTCTGCAGCATCGAGTGGTAGATGCCGGGGATCTTCGCCGACAGCCAGCCCTCGTATGCCATGTGCTTGTTGAGCTCACCCTGCACGCAGGAGATGGATTCGAGGCCGCCGGCGACGTAGATGTCGCCCTCGCCCGCCATGATGCGCTGCGAGGCGAGCGCGATGGCCTGCAGGCCCGACGAGCAGAAACGGTTGACGGTCACGCCCGACACCGACACCGGCAGCCCGGCGCGCAGCGCCGCCTGCCGCGCGATGTTGGCGCCGGTCGCGCCTTCCGGCAGGCCGCAGCCCATGACCACGTCCTCGACGCTCGCCGGGTCGATGCCCGCGCGCTCGACCGCGGCCTTGATGACATGCCCGCCCATGGTGGCGCCGTGGGTGATGTTGAGGGCGCCGCGCCAGCTGCGCGTCAGCGGCGTGCGTGCGGTCGAGACGATGAGGGCCTCGCGGCCCGATGTGGTGCGGCTCATGCGCCACCTCCGTTGAACGAACCGCCGTCGGCGGCGAGACGCGCCACCAGCGGCGCAGGGGTCCAGAACGCGCTGTCGGCGCCGGGCAGCGCCGCGAAGGCCTGCATGCGCCGCGCCACCTCGTAGAGCGTGCGCGAATCGGCGTACTGCATCGGGCCGCCGCGCCACATCGGGAACCCGTAGCCCGTGAGGTACACGAGGTCGATGTCCGAGGCGCGCTGCGCGATCTTCTCCTCGAGGATGCGCGCGCCCTCGTTGACGAGCGCGAAGACGAGCCGGTCGACGATCTCCGCGTCGTCGAGGCGCCGCGGCGTGACGCCCGCCTCCTTGCGCGCCTGGTCGATGAGGTCAGCGACCACCTTGGACGGCTGCGCGTTGCGGTCGCCGGGCTTGTAGTCGTACCAGCCGGCGCCCGTCTTCTGGCCGAAGCGGCCCATCTCGCAGAGACGGTCGGCGACCACCGCCTTGCGCGCGAGCTTGCCCTCGGCGTACTGGCGCTTGCGGATGTGGAAGCCGATGTCGTTGCCGGCGAGGTCGCTCATGCGGAACGGCCCCATCGCGAAGCCGAACTTCTCGATGGCGCCATCGACCTGCTCGACGCTCGCGCCCTCGTCCAGCATCTGCAGCGCCTGCGCCGAGTACTGGTTGATCATGCGGTTGCCGATGAAGCCGTCGCAGACGCCCGACACCACCGCGGTCTTGCGGATCTTCTTGGCGAGCGCCATGGCGGTGGCGAGCACGTCGGGCGCGGTCTTGGCGCCGCGCACCACCTCGAGCAGCCGCATGACGTTGGCGGGGCTGAAGAAGTGCAGGCCGATGACGTCGCCCGGACGGCCGGTGAAGCCGGCGATCTGGTCGACGTCGAGGGTGGAGGTGTTGCTGGCGAGGATGGCGCCCGGCTTGGCGACGGCGTCGAGCTGCCGGAAGACCTTTTCCTTGACGCCCATGTCCTCGAACACCGCCTCGATCACGAGGTCGACGGCGCCGAGGTCGGCGTAGGACAGCGTCGGCGCGAGCAGCGCCATGCGCGCCTCGAGCTTGGCGGCGTCGAGCTTGCCCTTCTTGACCTGGCCCTCGTAGGTCTGGCGGATGCGGGCGACGCCCTTGTCGAGCGCCTCCTGCCCCACTTCGAGCAGCCGCACCGGGATGCCGGCGTTGAGGAAGTTGATGGCGATGCCGGTGCCCATGGTGCCGGCGCCGATGACGCCGACCGCCTTGATGTCGCGCGTGGCCGTGCCCTCGGGCAGCCCGGCGACCCGCGAGGCCGCGCGCTCCGCGAAGAACACGTGGCGCATGGCCGCCGACACGGGACCGTCCATGAGCTGCTTGAAGAGGCGGCCCTCCTCGGCGAAGCCGGCGTCGATGGGACGCGTCGCGCCGAAGTGCACCGCATCGATGATGGCGAGCGGCGCCGGGTATTCCTTGAAGGCGGTCTTGACGGTGTTGCGCGCGAACTGGCAGATGCCGTCGAGGTCGGGTTCGCGCACCTTGAGGTCGCGGGCCCGCGGCAGCTTCTTGCCCTCGCGCAGCGCCGCGGCCGAGGCCTCGGCGACGGCCACCGCCGCGCCCAGCAGGTCGGCGTCGACGACGCGGTCGAAGAGCGGGGACTTCGCGAACATCGGCGCCGGCAAGGGCTCGCCGGAGAGCATCACGTTGAGCGCGTTCTCGACGCCGATCAGGCGCGGCAGCCGCTGCGTGCCGCCCGCGCCGGGCAGCAGGCCGAGCTTGACCTCGGGCAGGCCGACCTTGGCCGTGGCGAGTGCCACGCGGTGGTGGCAGCTCATGGCGAGCTCGAGGCCGCCGCCGAGGGCGACGCCCTCGATCGCGGCGACCACCGGCTTCGGCATGGCGTCGAGCGCGGTGTTGAGCGTCCACAGCGAGGGGCCGCGGATCATGGCCGGCGTGCCGAACTCGCGGATGTCGGCGCCGGCGCTGAAGGTGCCGTTGCCGCCGATGAGCACCACGCCGTCCACCGCGGCGTCCGCGGCGGCGCGGTCCAGCGCCGCGACCAGCCCGGCGCGCATCGCGTGCCCGAGGCTGTTGACCGGCGGGGCCTGGAACGCGACGACCGCGATCCTCCCGCGCAGCGAATAATCGACCGTTGCCATAAGGCTCTCCTCGACTGGTGTGTTCCGCTTACTTGTTCTGCAGGCCGCCGGTGAGCACGATCCGCATCGCCGCCTCGACCGTGAGGTCCGTCGGCTCGATGCGCTCGCGCGGCAGGTAAAGCGTATAGCCGCCGATCTGGTAGCTCATCGGCAGGTAGACGGCGACCAGCGACGCGTCGGACCCGACACCGGGGATTGTGGCATCTTCCTGGGTCACGAACCCGATGAGCCGGGCCGGCCCGAAGCGCACCAGCACCACCCGCTCGAGCTCGTTGCTGCCGCCGCCGCGCATCAGGCCGGTGAGGTCGCGCAAGGCGGCGTAGACCGTCTTGACCACCGGGATGCGCAGCACCAGCGACTCGCCGAAGGCCAGCACCCGCCGGACCACGTAGGCGTTGACCAGCAGGCCGACCACGATGAGGACGATGAAACCGGCGACCAGGCCCATGCCGGGGCGATAGGACCCCTGCGGCAGCACCCACTTGAGCGGGCCGGAGAGCAGGTTTTCGGCGGAGACCCCGAGCCAGTAGATGAAATAGAGGGTGAGGACGATCGGCAGGATCGTCAGCAGCCCCTTCAACAGGATCCGCCCGATGGTCTTCATGGTCATCCGTTCCGGTTGACCGCAAGTATACTGTTCCGTGGGGGTCGATTTCGTCTGCTCGACCGTACGGAAGGAGACACTACGATGAGAACAGCCTTTTTCCGCAGCCGTCCCGTCGCCCTGGCCGCCTTGGCCGTGTTCGCGGGCGCGCTCATGGCCGCGTCCGTCTCGTCCGCAACCTGAGCAACGTCTACTGTGTCGAGGGCCGCAACTGGCGCGCCGACAGCCGCGGCGTCTACGTGCGCAACGGTTGCCGCGCCGTGTTCCTCGCCCGCACCGGCCATGGCGGCTGGGGCGGCGGCGGCAACAACGGTTGGGGCAACGGCGGCGGTTGGGGTGCCGGCGGCGGTGGCGGCTGGGGCAACAACAACTACGGTCCGCCGATGCAGATCCGTTGCCAGTCGATCGGCGGACGCTGGGGCGCCTGCCCGGTCGAGATCCGCGGCCGCGTGAAGCTGGTGCGCCGCGAGAGCCATGCCGCCTGCAACCGTGGCATGACCTGGGGCACCATGCGCAACGAGGCCATCTGGGTCAGCGACGGCTGCCGCGCCGTCTTCGAGGTCGAAGGCGGCCGTCCTTATGCGGGCCGCAGCAACACCGAGGGTGTCGGCCTCGCGCCGCCGGGCGTGTCTCGCATGGCGATCCCCGAGGATGCCGACGACCGGCCGGGTCCGGGCCCGGGGATGTCGCGCGAAGCGCCAAAATAATCCCTGGGCGGATTTGTTTGATAGCATCGGGGCGTGAAGACGCCCCGATGTTTTGTTTGGGGTCCGCTCTGCGTCGCTGCGGCCCTGACCGCGGCCTGGCCGGATGCGGCTCGGGCCCGGGATGCGGCTTTCCGCAGCGAACCCGTGCTTCCGGGGCGCGTGCTGCGGGTCACCGACGGCGATACCGTGCGGGTGAGCCTGTCTTCCGGGCCGGTCAACGTCCGCCTGCATGCCGCCGACGCGCCCGAGAAGCGCCAGGAATGGGGGCCCGAAGCCAAAGCGGCGCTCACCCGACGGCTCGCCGGCCGACAGGTCGACATCGTGGTCACCGACCAGAGCGACGCCTACGGCCGGATGGTCGGGCGGATCCTCTTGGGTGGCGAGGACATCAACGCCTGGATGGTGCGCTCCGGTCACGCATGGGTGTACCGCCAGTACGCGGACCGCATCGATGACGCGGCACTCTGTGCGCTCGAACAAGAAGCCCGCAACGCCCGGCGCGGCCTATGGAGTCTCCCGCCGTCGCGACAGGTCGCGCCCTGGGAATGGCGCGGCAACCGGCGCGGCCGGGCGCGCGCCTACACCGACTGGTCTCGCGAGACCGCCGCGAACTGCCGCGCCAACCTCCGCAAGACACCGGGCCGGATGACGCCGCCGGGCGGCCTCATGGCGCCCGCAGCGCTCGCAGCCGCGCGCGCGGCGCCGGAGGCACCTCGCCCCGGCTGCGACATCAAGGGCAACATCAGCGGCAACGGCCGCATCTACCACCTGCCGGGGAGCAGCGCCTACGCGCGCACGCGCATCGACACCTCGAAGGGCGAGCGCTGGTTCTGCAGCGAGTCGGAGGCACGCGCCGCAGGGTGGCGACCGCCGCGTTGAGCGCGCCGCGTCGCGCCGTGCAGCGCGCCGCGTCGCTCAGCGCCGCGCCACCAGCACCTTCCAGGCGGTCTCCTCGGCGTAGAGCCTTTGCTCCGGATCGCGCTGGACCTTGTGCTCGACGACGCCCGTCTCCTCGCCGACGAAACCCTGCGCGCGGGCGAGCGCCGCGAGGTCGAGGTGGGTCATGTACTGGCCGAAGGTCTCGTTGTTGTTCCAGCTTTCCCAGTTGTAGAGGAAGTTCTCGAGCACCGTGCGGCCGCGCGGTATCTCGAGGTGCAGCATCACACCTCCCGGCCGCAGCAGACGATGACACTCGCCCATGATGCGCGACAGCGCGCCGCGCGCGGTCTCGTGCAGCATGATGTGCGAGAGCACGAGGTCGAAGCTGCCGTCCGGGAAGTCCGTGCGCTCGGCGTTCTGCTGCGAGAAATGCACCGGCACGCCGAGCGCCTCGGCGCGCGCATGGCCGTAGCGCAGCTGCGGCGCGGCCACGTCGATCGCGTCGATGCGCGCGCGGGGGAAGGCGCGCCCCCAAGGCAGCGTGCTGTTGCCGATGGCGCAACCCATGTCGAGGATGCGGCGCGGCCGCAGGTCCGGGAACGCCCGCCTGAAGAACGAGAGCAACAGCTCGCCCAAGTATTCGTTGCGCGGCCCCATGCTGCCGTGCGAGTAGATGTTGAGGCCCTGGTCGTAGATGGCGCCGGCGGCGAGCTCGTCCGGCGCCGCGCCGCCGTGGTAGCCGCCCGGCTGCAGGTGGATGTCCACCGCCGTGTGGTAGCGCGGCATCGGCAACGCCGGGTCGAGACGCAGCGAACCGCGACGGCGACCACCCGACCGGCGGCCGTCCGCACGCGCCTTGAGGCGCGGCAGCTCGCGCTCCACCGGGTCGATCACCGCATCCCACATCAACTGTTGGCTGCAGCGCTGCATCGCGCTCCAGAACTGGTAGTACGGATCGCGCTCCATCACCGGCCTCAGCTCGGCGTGGTGCTGCGGCGGACGGCCGTGCTCCCGCTCGAACGCCGGACCGACCCGCTGCGCGTAGACCTGATAGTTGCCCGGCATCACCCGGCGCGCGAGGTGCCCGCGCAAGGCGCCGACAAAGGCCTGCCGCTCGCGCTCGTCGTGGCGCGGCGTCGCGGTCATCGCATGGGGTTCGAGCGCGTGTTTCATGGTGCGGCGGAGGCCTTGGGCGCGGGCAGACGGGGGACAGATCCTGCCGGGATTTTGCGCAGCCCACTGGGGGGCTTGCCATCCGGCTCGCAGACTGGTACCTTTTCGCGCAAAGGTACTATCCCGTGACCGACCCCGAATCCAAACTCATCCCGCTCCGCAAAGGCCTGCTCGAGTTCTTGGTGCTCAAGATCGTCGGCCACGAGAGCGTCTATGTGCCCGACATCCTGCGCCGCCTCGCCGGCACGGAGTTCGCCACCCAGGAGGGCACGCTCTACCCGCTGCTCAGCAAGCTGCGGCGCGAGGACCTCGTGCAGTACGAGTGGCGCGAGTCGGAGACCGGTCCGCCCCGCAAGTACTATCGGCTCACCGCGGCCGGCGAAGCGCAGCTCGCCGTGCTCGACGAATACTGGGACCGCATCAACCACACCATCGCGGCCATCGGCCGCTGACCCGGGACGACCCTCATGAAACGCGTCATCACCGCCAGCCTCAACCGCAACCCGTTCCAGTTCGAGGACGACGCCTTCGCGCGCCTCGAGTCTTGGCTCGCCGAGGCGAGCGCCCGCCTGCAGGGCGACCCGGACCGCGCCGAGATCCTTGCCGACCTCGAGCAGGCCATCGCCGACCAGTGCACCCAGCGCCTGCGCGCGCACCAGACGGTGATCACGCTCGAGGAACTCGCGCCCGCCCTCGAACAGGTGGGCCGCGTCGAGACGCCCGATGCCGGCGCTGCGACACCGCCGGAGGGCGCCGCTTCCGGCGCTGCG
>RFTM01000093.1 GCA_009923475.1 Gammaproteobacteria bacterium
CGCCGACGGCAAGCGCATCCAGCCGCTGCGCGCGCATGGCGTGGCGGCGATGTCGATCGGCTTCCTGGTCGATGTCGAGCAGCCGATGGCCTGGCGCGGGCCGATGGTGACTTCGGCCCTCAACCAGCTGCTCGCCGACACCCTTTGGGGCGAACTCGATTACCTCGTCGTCGACATGCCCCCCGGCACCGGCGACATCCAGCTGACGCTCGCGCAGCGCGTGCCGGTGGCGGGCGCCGTGATCGTCACCACGCCGCAGGACATCGCGCTCGCCGACGCGCGCAAGGGCCTGCGCATGTTCGAGAAGGTGCACGTGCCGGTGCTCGGCATCGTCGAGAACATGGCGATGCACACCTGCAGCCGTTGCGGGCATGCGGAGCACATCTTCGGCGAGGGCGGCGGTGCGCGCATGGCGGCCGACTACGGCGTGCAGCTGCTCGGCTCGCTGCCGCTCGACGCCCGCATCCGCGCCGAGGCGGACGGCGGCAAGCCCAGCGTCGTCGCCGATCCGGCGAGCCCGCGCGCCGCCGCCTATCATTCGCTCGCGCGCCGCGCCGCCGGCGAGCTCGCCCGCCGCGGCCGCGACCGCAGCGCCCTCTTCCCCAAGATCGTCGTCGAGGACACATGAGCATCAAGTCCGACCACTGGATCCGCCGCATGGCCGAGTCGCAGGGCATGATCGAGCCCTTCGAGCCGGGGCAGGTGCGCGCCGTGGACGGCCGGCGCATCGTGTCCTATGGCACCTCGAGCTACGGCTACGACGTGCGCTGCGCGCGCGAGTTCAAGGTGTTCACCAACATCAACTCGACGATCGTCGACCCGAAGGCCTTCGACGAGAAGAGCTTCGTGGACATCGATTCCGACGTCTGCATCATCCCGCCGAACTCGTTCGCGCTGGCGCGCACCGTCGAGTACTTCCGCGTGCCGCGCAGCGTGCTCGTGGTCTGCCTCGGCAAGTCCACCTATGCGCGCTGCGGCATCATCGTCAACGTGACGCCGCTGGAGCCGGAGTGGGAGGGGCACGTCACGCTCGAGTTCTCGAACACCACGCCGCTGCCCGCCAAGATCTACGCCAACGAGGGCGTGGCGCAGATGCTGTTCTTCGAGAGCGACGAGGTCTGCGCGACCTCCTACAAGGACCGGGGCGGCAAGTACCAGGGCCAGAAGGGCGTGACGCTGCCGCGCACCTGAGCGCGGCCGCCGCTCAACGCTGCAGCGACTTCAGCTGCATCGTCCATTCGAGCTTGTCGCCGCGGCGGCGCTCCGCCTTCACCGGCGTGTAGCCGAGGGAAGGCGCATACCAGACGCGCGTGACGCGGTCCGAGGTCGGGCGGTGGCTCGAGTAGGCGAGCGTCTCGAGCTCGCCGACCGCCGTCTTCAGGCGCAGGCTGCCCTCGGGGTCGTAGACGAATTCCTTGACCTCGTCCTTGTCGATGAGGAAGAAACGGCGCGGGCGCTCGCCGGCGAGCAGCGCGCGGATCAGCGCGATCTGCACCGACATGCCGTCCTGCAGGCCCTCGCGCAGCGGCAGGTCGACGGGCTTGGTCTCGGCGGTGCCGCGCACGCGGCCCGCCTTCCAGTCGAAGTCGAGGCGGATGTCGCGCTTGACGTCCTCGGTGCCGTCATCGGCGACATAGCGCAGCGGGCGAGGGGCGCCGTCCGTCAGGGTGAACTGGCTGGTCTGTCGGATCTCGCCCGACAGCACCAGGCGGAAGATGCCGCGGGCGTTGGCTTTGGAGACGTACCGCCAGCGGTCGGGCCCCTCGCTCGTGAGCTCGAGCGTGGTGGTGCCGGCGTTCATCCCGCGATAGACTACCTCATAGGCGGCCGTGAACGGCTTGAGCGGTTCCTGTGCCGGGGCTGTCGGGATCAGGGCTGAAGCCGCCAGCGCGGCGAGCCACGTCCAGGTCTTCTGTGGTCGGCTCATGCGTCTCTCCCGTCATCGAGCAGCGGCGAGGTGAGGGGGCGGCCGTCGAGCTGGGGGCTTCCCCCGGGGCAGCTCAGGCGGCCGCTCGCGATCCAGCCGATGACCCGCGGGAAGATGACGTGTTCGCGGGCCAGCACCCGCGCGGCGAGCGTCGCTTCGTCGTCGCCCGGCAGCACCGGGACCTTCGCTTGCAGCACCGCAGGGCCTCCGTCGAGCTCGGGCGTCACGTAATGGACCGTGCAGCCGTGCTCCGGTTCCCCGGCCTCCAGCACCCGCCGATGGGTGTGCAGGCCTTTGTGCTTCGGCAGCAGCGACGGGTGGATGTTGACGAGACGGCCCTCCAGGCCCCGTACGAAGTCCGTGGAGAGGATGCGCATGTAGCCGGCCAGCACCACGAGATCGGCTGCCCAGGGCGCGAGAGCGGCCGTCAGGCGCGCGCCGTGGGACTCGCGGGACTCGCCGACGGCAGGCGGGATGGACAGCGCCGGGATGCCGGCCTCCGCGGCGCGTCGCAGCGCCCGCGCGTCCGGCTTGTCTGAGAGGACCGCGACGACCTCGGCGCCGATGCGCCCCGACCGGCAGGCCTCGATGATGGCGGCGAGGTTGCTGCCCGAGCCCGAGGCGAGCACGGCGAGTCGCAGGCGGCGCATCGAGGAGGGCGCCCCGGCGCTCACTTGGGATGTAGGCACTTGCTGGATACCCGCCGCCGCGCTCAGCGCAGACTGATGTTACGCTGAGGATCTACAAGACTACGAACTGCCGGGCAATCGTAGTTCTTTTAGTTCCTTGGAATTTCTTACTCATTCGTAAAAATTGATGGCTTTTTGGGTCAAGCATAGAATCATCAAAAATAAGCAATAAATTTGGGTTATTGATGAAAAACATTGATAGAAACGATGACTTCGATACTGAGCTCACTGATTCGCATGAAGACGCCGACTTAGTTGAACTCATCCGAGTTGAATACTACCCTTGGGCAGGCAATGACATCAAATATGTTGTGATTATTCAACTAGATGAAGAGCCTGCTGGTACTATTGAGTTCATCCATCAACAGGTCAAAATTTCAGACAAAACACTTGCTAGATTTGAAGCCGGAAGTGTTTTCAAATCACTATCGGAATTGACGCTACCACTGACCCTACGGAATAACTTGGAATCATCAAGTCTTATAAGTGTTCTTCCTGATATAAAGTCTGCGATCGTCATAAACGCGAATATCAATAAAACAAAATTTGAATGGTACTCAAGTGACTCTATGAATTACCCAAAGCAGTTAGAAAAACTTGATAAATTGGTTGAGATCATCACAGATTTAATTGATCCAGATACCTCAAATCTTCCAATGCCGTTTTATGAATAGTAATACGTCACCTAATGAAAATGGAGAGTAACCATAGTGCTGATTGATGAGCAACTGTTGAAGAATGGCTGAACAGGCAGAGCTTCTTAACAATGCGTGGCATCAAGGGATTAGCACGTCCCCGTCGCCCGCGCGCACTTCGCCGATGAGCGAGGCGGTCTCGCCCTGCGCGGCGAGCAGCGACAGCGCCGCGTCGGCTTTTGCCGCCGGCACGATGGCGACCATGCCGATGCCGCAGTTGAAGGTGCGGTGCATCTCGTCGTCGGCGATGCGGCCGGCCTGCTGCAGCCAGTCGAACACCGGGTCGCGGGCCCAGGCCGCACGGCGCAGCGTCACGCCGCAGCCCTCCGGGAGCGCGCGCGGGATGTTGTCGGTGAGGCCGCCGCCCGTGATATGCGCGAAGCCGTGCACCGGCAGGGCGCGGGCGAGCGCGAGCATCGCGGGCACGTAGATGCGGGTCGGGGCGAGCAGGCGGTCGAAGAGCGCGCGCCCCTCGACCATCGTGCCCGCATCCGCCCCGGCGACGGAGACCAGTTTGCGGATCAGAGAATAGCCGTTCGAGTGGGGCCCCGAGGAGGCGAGCCCGATCACGGCATCGCCGATGGCGACCTTTCTGCCGTCGATGATGGAGTCTTTCTCGACCACGCCGACGCAGAAGCCCGCGAGGTCGTAGTCGCCACCGTGGTACATGCCGGGCATCTCGGCGGTCTCGCCGCCGACCAGCGCGCAGCCGGCCTGGCGGCAGCCCTCTACGATGCCCGCGACGACGCGCTCGGCGACCGCCACCTCGAGCTTGCCGGTGGCGTAGTAGTCGAGGAAGAAGAGCGGCTCCGCACCCTGCACCGCGACATCGTTGACGCACATGCCGACGAGGTCGATGCCGATGGTGTCATGGCGGCCCGTGTCGATGGCGAGCCGCAGCTTGGTGCCGACGCCGTCGGTGCCGGAGACGAGCACCGGACGCCGCCAACGGCCCTCGGGCAGTTCGACCAGCGCGCCGAAGCCGCCGATGCCCGCCAACACCTCGGGACGGGTCGCCCGCTTCACCAGCGGCTTGATGCGTTCCACCAGCTCGTCGCCGGCATCGATGTCGACGCCGGCGTCGCGGTAGGTGAGTCCGGGGGATCGGGGGGGCGTGCTCATCGCGTTGCTCGGTGCCGGCGCAGTCCGGCCGTTCGAAAACGCTATGGTATCTTATCGTCCACCGATGATGACCGGCGTCCGACACCTCCCGCGCCCGCGCGCGACCGCCGTGCTGCTGCTCGTGCTGTCCGCCGGCCTGATGGTCCCCGCCGTCCGGGCGCCGGCCGCGCAGGCGGTGGCGGTGGGCGAGGTCGATGTCGCCGGCAACGGCGACGAGGCCTTCGCCGAGGCCATGCGTACGGCCCTGGTCAGGGTCACCGGCCGTCGCTCGGCGGCTACCGATCCCGTCTTCGCGCCGCTCATCGCCAACGCCCGCCGCTACGTCCAGGTCTTCCGGCCACCGAGCGGCAACAGCCCGGCGCGGGTGACCTTCGATGCCGCCGCCATCGAGCGTGCCGTGACCGCCTTGGGTCAACCCGTCTGGGCCCGCTCCCGGCCCTTGGTCCTCGGTGTCATCACGCGGCCGCCGCCGGACGCCGACCCGGTGGCGGTGCGAACCGCGCTCGAATCCGCCGCCCTCGCGCGCGGGCTGCCCTTGCGCCTCGCCTCGGCGGCGACCGCGGGTCTCGCGGGCAAGGATCCTGTCCCGGCCGCAGACGCCCTCGCGGCGGCGCGCGCACAAGGCGCCGACGCCACGCTCGTGGGCACGGTCGATGGCGCCGAGTGGCAGTGGACGCTGTTCGAGGGCGCTTCGACGACGGTGTTCCAGGGCGGCGTCGCCGCCGGCGTCGAGGGGGCCGCGGACCTCTTCGCAGTCGGCGCGCCGGCGGCGGATGCGGGCCCGCTCTCCAGCGTCACGCTCGACGTGCAGGGCGTGGCGACGCTCGCCGAAGCGGTGCGCGTGCAACGCTTGCTGGAGGGGCTGCCGGGCGCGCGGCGCGTGGTGCTGCTCGCCAGCGACGCGGGCGGCCTGCGGTTCCGGCTCGACATGCCGCGCGGGACGGACGGCGTGGTCGGCGCGCTCTCGCTGCGTACCGAGCTCGCGCGCGTGGGGACGCAGGCCGCGCCGCTCACCTACCGCTTCGTCCGCTGAGCATGTTGCGACACCTGCCCAACGCGATCTGCCTGGCGCGCATCGCGTTGACGGTGCCGTCCGTGCTCGCCATCGACCGCGGCGAACACGGTCTCGCCCTCGGCCTGTTCGCGGTGGCCGCGATCTCGGACGGGCTCGACGGCTACCTCGCGAAGCGCAACGGCTGGACCAGCGCCCTCGGGCGCTTCCTCGATCCGCTCGCCGACAAGCTGTTGCTGGTGTCGGTGTTCCTCGCCTGCGCGTGGAACGGCCTGCTGCCGGTCTGGCTGGCCGCCGCCGCGATCGCGCGCGACCTCCTGATCGGCGGCGGCGCGCTGGTCTATCGTCTCTGGTTCGGCCCCGTCAACGGCCATCCGATCGTGCTCTCGAAGGTCAACACGGCGCTGCAGATCGCGGTGGTCGTGGTGGCCCTGCTCGCCGCGTCTGTCGGTTGGCCGCCGGCATGGCTGCAGCAGTCGCTGGCCGTGGCGATGCTCGCCACGACCGCGGCCTCCGGCGCGGCGTACGTCACGATCTTCTTCCGGCGCGCCTGGACCATCCTCGGCAGCGCCGCAGCACGCTGATGCAGCAGCTGCCCCTAGGCGTCCGGCTGCGCGAGCGCGCCACCTTCGATGCGTTCGTCGCCGCCGCTGCAGACGCCGAGGCGGTGGCGCGTCTGCGCCGCGTGGCGCAGGGCGGAGGCGGTGTGTTGTGGTTGTGGGGCGCGGTCGGCACCGGTCGGTCGCACCTGCTGCAGGCGGTCTGCGCGGCCGCTCCCGCCGCGGCGCGCGCGGGCTATCTGCCGTTCGCCGACCTGCAGGCCGCGGGCATGCCGCCCTCGGCGGCGCTCGAGGGCACGGGGTCGCTCGACCTTCTTTGCCTCGACGACCTCGACCGGGCGCTCGGCGAGCGCAGCTTCGAGGTGGCGCTGTTCGGCGTCTACCGGGCGCTCGAGGAGCGCCGCTGCGGGCTCGTGGTGAGCGCCGCGGCGCCGCCGTCGTCGCTGCCTTGGGCGCTCGCCGACATCGGCTCGCGGTTCGGCGCCGGCGAGGTGTTCCAGCTGCACCCGCTCGATGACGAAGGACAGGGCGAGGCGCTGCGACGGCGCGCGGCCGCCCGCGGTCTCGACCTGCCCGAGGAGACGCTGCGATGGCTGTCGCGTCGCTTCCCGCGCGACATGACGAGCCTCGGGGACCTGCTCGACCGCCTCGATGAGGCCTCGCTGCGCGAGCAGCGGCGCATCACGGTGCCGTTCGTGCGCTCTATCCTCGGCGACCCTTGAGGGCGAGGGCCGCGCGCGCGACCCGCGCGCCGTGGGCCCGGGCGAGGGCGCGTTCGTGCTCGTCGAGCTTCACCGCGACCACCCCCTCCTCGACGTCCGCCTGTTCGCCAACCCCGGTCTGTCCACCGGATCGGTCAACTTGTTCGTCGTCTTCGCGATCATGTTCGCCATGTTCC
>RFTM01000094.1 GCA_009923475.1 Gammaproteobacteria bacterium
GTGACCCAGCCGACGACCTTGCCGTCGAGCCAGATCGGTTCGTCGGCGATGGCGTCGCAGTCCATGGCATCGATCTCGAGCGTGATGAGCTTGCGCTCTCCGCCGCCCGCCTGTTCGGCAAGCGCGGCCTCGCGGCCGACGAACTCCGGCTTCTTGAGGTCGACGAAGCGGTCGAGACCGGCCTCGAAGGGTCCGTAGATCGGGCGGTACTCGCGCGCCCAGCTGCCGAAGCTCTTCTCCATGCGCATCGCGTTCAGCGCGCGGCCGCCGAAGTGCCGCAGGCCGAGCGGCTTGCCGGCCTCGACGAGGCGGTCGTAGAGCTCGCGCTGGTATTCGTTCTTGACCCAGATCTCGTAGCCGAGGTCGCCGGTGAACGACAGGCGGCCGACGAGCGCCGGCACGAGACCGACATCCATCGCGCCGAAGGACATGAACGGGAAGGCTTTCGTCGAGAGGTCCTCGTCGACCAGCGATTGCAGCAGCTCGCGGGAGGCGGGGCCGGCCAAGGCGAAGCCGAGCCATTCCATGGCGCAGGCGCGCACCTGCACATCGAAGCCGCCCATGCGCGCCTCGAACCAGCGCCGGTAGAAGAGCTCCGCCGCGTAGGTGCCGACCAGCAGGAAGCGCTGCGGCCCCATGCGGCACATCGTGAAGTCGCCGATCAGCTTGCCGCGCTCGTTGAGCATCGGCGTGAGGACCACGCGGCCGACGGCGGGGACCTTGTTGGCCATGATGCGGCCCAGCCAACGCTCGGCATCGGGCCCGGTGACCTCGAACTTGCCGTAGTTGGAGATCTCGATCATGCCGACCGCGTCGCGCACCGCGCGGCATTCGGCCGCGACATGCGCATGCGCGCTCGAGCGGCGGAAAGTGACCTCTTCCTGCGCCGGCGCGCCCTTGGGGGCGAACCACAGCGCGTGCTCGAGGCCGCAGTAATCGCCCCACAGCGGGTTCTCGGCCTGCATGCGGTCGTAGACGGGGGTCGTCTTGAGCGGCCGCGCGGCCGGCAGCTCTTCGTTCGGGAAGCGGATGCGGAAGCGGCGGGAATAGTTCTCGCGCACCTTGGTGTTGGTGTAGCGGCGCGTCGCCCATTCGCCATAGCGCGCGACGTCCATGCCCCAGATGTCGGCGCCCGGGTCGCCGTCGACCATCCAGTGCGAGAGCGCGAGGCCGACGCCGCCGCCCTGGCTGAAGCCGGCCATCACGCCGCAGGCGACCCAGAAGTTGCGCATGCCGGGGACGGGGCCGACGAGGGGATTGCCGTCCGGCGCGAAGGTGAAGGGGCCGTTGACGATCTTGCGGATGCCCACCTCGCCGAGCCGCGGGAAATGCTTGAAGCCCACCTCGAGGCTGGGCGCGATGCGCTCGAGGTCGTTCGGCAGCAGGTCCTGGCCGAAGTCCCAGGGCGTGGTGCGCGGCGACCAGGGCACGCCCGCGCGCTCGTAGGTGCCGAGCAGCACGCCGCCGCGCTCCTGGCGCATGTAGATCTCGCCCTCGAAGTCGATGACGTGCAGCAGCTCGGGTTGCCCCGCGAGCTCGGGCAGGTCGTCGGTGATGATGTACTGGTGCTCCATCGCGAGGATGGGCAGCTCGAGGCCGACCATGCGGCCGACCTCGCGGGCCCACAGGCCGCCGGCGTTCACCACATGCTCGGCGTGCACGTTGCCTTGCTCGGTGATGACGTCCCAGCTGCCGTCGGCACGCTGCTTGAGGTCGACCACGCGGTTCTGGCGGACGATCTCGGCGCCGCCGATCTGCGCCGCCTTCGCGTAGGCATGCGTGACGCCGTACGGGTCGACATGGCCCTCGATGGGGTCGTAGATGGCGCCCACGAAGTGCTTCTCGTCGAGCAGCGGATGGCGCTTCTTGGTCTCGGCCATGTCGATGAGCTCGAGCTCCATGCCGAGGTAGCGGCCGCGCGCGACGGTCATCTTGAGCCAGTCGAGCCGCTCGGGCGTGCCCGCGAGCATCAGGCCGCCGGTGATGTGCAGGCCGCAGGACTGGCCGGAGATCTGCTCGAGCTCGCGGTAGAGGTTGATGGTGTACTGCTGCAGCTTGGCGACATTGGGGTCGCCGTTGACGGTGTGCATGCCGCCTGCGGCGTGCCAGGTCGAGCCGGAGGTGAGCTCCGAGCGCTCGATGAGCATGACGTCGCGCCAGCCGGCCTTGGTGAGGTGGTAGAGCACGCTCACGCCCACCACGCCGCCGCCGATCACCACCACTCTTGCCGTGTTCTTCATGTGAGTCGTCTTCCGTCTGGGTCAGCTGACCGGGGGGGCGCCGCCCTCCGCCGTACGGCGGGCGACGAAATCGTTGAGCGCATCGACGACCGCGGGATCGCGCGGCGGCGGCTGGTAGGCGTCGACCACCTGGCGCCAGATCTCGCTCGCGCGCTCGGTGGCGGTCTTGGCGCCTGCGGCCTGCCAGTTGCCGAAGTTCTGCCAGTCGGAGACCAGCGGCGAGTAGAACGCGGTGCGGTAGCGGGCCATGGTGTGCGCGCAGCCGAAGAAATGTCCGCCCGCCCCGACCTCGGCGATGGCGTCGAGCGCGATGTCATCCGAGGTGCCGCCGACCGGCTGGAACACCTCGGCGAACATCTGCAGCATCTCGATGTCGAGGATGAACTTCTCGTAGGAGGTGGTGAGGCCGCCCTCGAGCCATCCGGCCGCGTGCAGGATGTAGTTGCAGCCGCCCATCAGCGCGCCCCAGAGGCTCATCTCGGACTCGTAGGCGGACTGCGCGTCGGCGCAGTTCGAGGCGGTGGCGTTCGAGGAGCGCCACGGCAGCCCGATGTGGCGCGCGAGCTGGCCCGCGCCGAACGCCGCCTTGACGTATTCCGGGGTGCCGAAGGCGGGCGAGCCGGACTTCATGTCGACGTTGGAGGTGAAGCTGCCGTAGATGATCGGCGCGCCGGGGCGCACCATCTGCGCGAGCGCGAGGCCGGCGAGGGCCTCGGCGTGCGCGAGCGTGAGCGCGCCCGCGATGGTCACCGGCGCCATCGCGCCGGCGAGGGTGAAGGGCGTGATGATCAGCACCTGGCCCGCAGCGGCGTAGTCCATGATGCCGTTGGCCATCGGGATGTCGAGCTGCAGCGGCGAGTTGGTGTTGATGATGGTGGTGACGCAGGGCCGCGAACGGAACTCCTCTTCGGTGAGGCCGTAGGCGATGCGGATCATCTCGAAGTTGTCGACCGTCTGGCCGGGCCCGCGGGCGTAGACCTTCGGGATCTTGTCGGACATCAGCAGCATCGCGCGCGTCGTCTCGAGGTGCCGGAACTGCACCGGGATGTCCTGCGGCTCGACGAGGCCGCCGAGGCCGTGCAGCACCTCGAAGGACTGTGAGATCTTGAGCAGGTTGCAGAAGTCCTCGAAGCTGCCGGCGCGCTTGCCGCGCACGCTGTCGATGATGTTGGGCGGGCCCGAGGTGGGCGCGAACATCACGTGCTTGCCCCACACCGGCATGTCGAACTCGGGCTTGGCGGCGCGCAGCACGATCTCGCGCGGCGCCATCGCGAGGCACTGCTCGACGAGGCCGCGGTCGAGGCGCACGGTGAAGGTCGACTCGTCGACCTGCCCGCCGCCGCGGCGGTAGGCCTCGCGCGCCTCCGGCAGCAGCACCCGCATGCCCTGGTCTTCGAGCAGCTTCAGGGCGCCGGCGTGGATGGCGGCGACCTGGTCATCGGAGAAGACCTTGAGCGGCTCGAAGGGGTTGACGAGATGCCGGTAGCGCGACTGGCGCGGCGGGACGTCCGCAGCGGGCGCGGCGCCGGAGCGGCGTCGCGGACGGCGGTCAGCGGCCGGGGCAGCGGAAGGTGTTGGGTCGGTCATGTGGTTGCGGTCCCGTCCTTCGGCGAAGGTCTGTCCTGGCCGGCGCCGCGCGTGCGACGGCGCAGCGAGTCCCAGCCGATGTCGGCGGTCCAGCCGCCGTCGACCGGCAGCGTCACGCCGTTGATGAAGGCGCTGCGCGTCGGGTCGGCGAGGAAGGCGATGGCCTCCGCCACGTCCTCGGGACGCGCGAACCGCGCCATCGGCACCCGGTCGATGATGTCGGCGTCGGTGTAGGTGCCGGGCCCTTGGTCCGCGGCATCCATCTCCGTCTTGATCCAGCCGGGGCAGACCGCGTTGACGCGCAGCCCGCGTCCGCCCCATTCGGCGGCGAGGGTGCGCGTGAGGCCGACGAGCCCGTGCTTGGAGGCGTTGTAGGCGCTGCGATGCGCGACGGCGCGCAACCCCGCCACCGACGCGACGTTGACGATGCTGCCGCTGCCGCGGGCGAGCATCTGCCGGCCGAACCCGCGGCAGAGCAGGAAGGGGCCGAGCAGGTTCACGTCCATCACGCGCCGCCACTGCGCGGCGGTGATGTCCTCGGCGGGGATGATCTGGCTGATGCCGGCGTTGTTGACCAGGACATCTGCAGGGCCGAAGGCCGCGGCGGTCTCGTCGACGGCGCGCTGCACGAAAGACTCGTCGGCGACATCGCCCGTGATCGCGATCGCGGGGCGGCCGGCGGCGCGAAGCTCGGCCAGCAGCGCATCGGCCGGCTGCAGGTCGAGCAGGACGACGCGATGGCCCGTCGCCGACAGCAGCGTCGCCGTCGTCCGTCCCAAGCCTTGCGCCGCGCCGGTGATGACGGCGGTGCGCATCTCGTCCGTGGCCATCTGTCGCAGCCCTGGTCCCCGTGAAGACCACGATTATGAACAGCGCACACGCATCCTCCAAGCCCGGCGACGGTGGCGGGGCGGGGCGCAATCGGGCAATCGCGGGTCGCATTCAAAGTGCGTGCGGAGTGCTTCGTCGGCTAGCATCGCCGCAGTCCAGGAAGCGCCGCCCATGAAGATCGCCAAGCTCGAGACCTTCACCGACGAGTTCGTCTGCTTCGTCAAGGTCACGACCGACACGGGCGCGACCGGCTGGGGCCAGACCTCCACCTACAACGCCGACATCACCGCGACGGTGTTCCATCGCCAGGTGGTCCCTTGGGTGCTGGGGCGCGACGCCACCGACATCCAGGCGCTCATCGACCGCGTCGAGGAGAAGGAGCACAAGTATCCGGGCAGCTACCGCTGCCGGGCGCTCGCCGGCCTCGACACCGCGCTCTGGGACCTGCACGGGCGCGTCGCCGGCAAGCCGGTGGTCGAACTGCTCGGCGGCAAGCCGGGGCGGCTGCGGGCTTACGCCTCGTCCATGAAGCGCGACATCACGCCGCGCGACGAGGCGCGGCGCCTCGTCGACCTGCGCGATGCCCACGGGTTCACGGCCTTCAAGTGGCGCGTCGCCGCCGAATGCGGACGGGACGTGGACGAGTGGCCGGGCCGCACCGAGGAGATCGTGCCCACCGTCTCGCGCGCCCTCGGCGACGGCATCGACAAGCTCGTCGACGCCAACAGCGGCTATTCACCCGCGCGGGCCATCGAGGTCGGCCGCCTGCTCGAGCAGGAGGGCATCGGCCACTACGAGGAGCCTTGCCCTTACTGGCATCTCGAGCAGACCAAGCTCGTGACCGACGCGCTGTCGCTCGATGTCACCGGCGGCGAGCAGGACTGGGACCTCGCGACCTGGCAGCGCATGATGGACCTGCGCGCGGTCGACATCGTGCAGCCCGACGTGATGTACATGGGCGGCCTCACGCGCACGCTCACGGTCGCGCGCATGGCGGAGCGGGCGGGGCTGCCCGTCACGCCGCACAGCGCGAACCTGTCGCTGGTCACGATGTGCACCATGCACCTGTTGGGCGCCATCCCCAATGCCGGCAAGTACCTGGAGCTCTCGATCGAGGGCGCCGATTACTATCCTTGGCAGCAGGGCCTCTTCCTCGGCGACCCGTACCGCGTCGTCGACGGCCACGTGACGATCCCCGCCGAGCCCGGCTGGGGCGTCGAGATCGACCCGCAGTGGCTCGCACGTGCGGCCTACCGCAGCGCAACCCTGGAGTGACGACATGAAGTACGGATACATCGGCCTCGGCAACCTCGGCAAGCATCTGGCGGCGAGCCTGCGCCGCGCCGGTTTCGAGGTGGTGGTGAACGACCTGCACCGCGACGCCGCGAAGCCGCTGCTCGAGGCGGGCTGCACCTGGGCGGACTCGCCGCGGGAGCTCGCCGCGCAGGTCGACTGCGTGATCACCTGCCTGCCGTCGCCGGCGGCCTCCAACACCGTGCTGACGGGGCCGGACGGCGTGCTGCAGGGCCTGCGGCGCGGCGGCACCTGGATCGAGATGAGCACCACCGACGAGCGCGAGATCAAGCGCGTCGCGGCGCTCGCCGCCGAGAAGGGCATCTCGACGCTCGAGTGCCCGGTGACGGGCGGGGTGCACCTCGCGGCGCAGGGCAAGATCACGGTGCTGGTGGGCGGCGAGCAGTCCGTGTTCGAGGCGCACCGTCCCGCGCTGCAGGCGATGGGCGGCCAGATCTTCTACATGGGCGAGCTCGGCAAGGCGAGCGTCATCAAGGTGATCACCAACATGCTCGCCTTCATCCACCTCGTGGCCTGCGGCGAGGCGCTGATGCTCGCCAAGCGCGGCGGTCTCGACCTCGCGCAGGCGTTCCACGCCATCAAGGCGAGCTCGGGCACGAGCTTCGTGCACGAGACCGAGGGGCAGCTCGTGCTCAACGGCAGCTACGACATCAACTTCACCATGGACCTCGCCTGCAAGGACCTCGGCTTCGCCTACGAGTACGGCCGCAAGTTCGGCGTGCCGCTCGAGATCGCCGGGCTCACCGAGCAGATCTTCCGCCGCGGCC
>RFTM01000095.1 GCA_009923475.1 Gammaproteobacteria bacterium
GCGCGTCATCGACGTGCGCGGCGCCAACGACGTGGCGGATTTCATGGTGGTGGCGAGCGGCACCTCCGACCGCCACCTGCGCGCCATCGCCGACCGCGTGGTGCAGATGTGCAAGGCTTCGGGCCAGCGCCCGCTCGGCGTCGAGGGCGAAGGCCAGGGCGAGTGGGTGCTCGTCGACCTTCCCGACGTCATGGTTCACGTGATGCTGCCGCGCACCCGCGAGTTCTACCAGCTCGAGCAGTTGTGGGAGCCCGCGCGCCCCGCGCCGCGCCGCCCGTCGCCCGCGGGCGACTGACGGTCCCGTCGCGCGTGGCGTAGCGAGCCTTGCGGCCCGCGAGCGCACCTGACATGCGGCTGCGCATCATCGCTGTCGGCACGCGCCAGCCGGACTGGGTGGATGCCGCCACCCAGGAGTACCTGCGCCGGTTGCGCGCCCCGTGGCGCTGCGAGCTCGTCGAGATCGACGCGGCCACCCGCGGCACGCGCGGCGCGGAAGATGCCGTGCGCCGCGAGGGCGAGCGGGTGCTCGCGGCGCTGCGCGACCGCGAACGCGTGGTGCTGCTCGACGAGACGGGCAAGGCGCTCTCCACCCGCGAGCTCGCGACACGGTTGGACGCGCTGTCCGGCGGGTCGCCCGACCTCGCGCTGCTCATCGGCGGACCCGACGGGCACGCGCCGGCGGTGCGGGCGCGCGCCGCCGAGTCCTGGTCGCTGTCGCGGCTCACGCTGCCGCACGGCCTTGCGCGCGTGCTGCTCGCCGAGCAGCTCTACCGCGCGCAGACGGTGCTGCTCGGGCATCCTTACCACCGTGACTGACGCCTCGCCTCCCGTGCTCTGCCTCGGGTCCGCCTCGCCGCGGCGCAGCGCGCTGCTGCGCCAGATCGGCGTGCCGCACTGCGTGCACGCGGTCGAGGTCGACGAGACGCCGTTCGCCGGCGAGGCGCCGGACGATTACGTGCTGCGGCTCGCCGCGGCGAAGGCGCGGGCGGTGCTGGTGGCGCGCGCGGCGGGGCCTGCGGCGGCGCTGCCGGTGCTCGGCGCCGACACCACGGTCGCCATCGACGGCGTGGTGCTCGGCAAGCCCGCCGACGCCGCCGAGTCCGCCGCCATGCTCGCGAGGCTGGGCGGACGCGAGCACGAGGTGCTGTCGGCGGTCGCGCTCGCCGTGACCGACCGCGCGGGCGGCCAGCGCGTGACGACGCGGCTGTCGCGCACCCGCGTGCGGTTCCGCGCCGTCACCCCGGCGGAGGCCGCGGCCTATTGGGCGACGGGCGAGCCGCGCGACAAGGCGGGCGGCTACGGCATCCAGGGCTACGGCGCGGTGTTCGTGGCCTCGATCGCGGGCAGCTACTCGGGGGTCGTCGGCCTGCCGCTCGCCGAGACGGCGGAGCTGCTGCGCGACGCCGGCGTGCCGCTCTGGGACGGCGCGGCATGAGCGTCGAGATCTTCATCAACATCGCGCCGCGCGAGTCGCGCGCCGCGCTGCTCGAGGACGGCGTGCTGCAGGAGGTGCACATCGAGCGCGCGAGCCGCCGCGGCATCGTCGGCAACCTCTACAAGGGCCGCGTCACGCGCGTGCTGCCCGGCATGCAGGCGGCGTTCGTCGACATCGGCCTCGCGCGCACCGCGTTCCTGCACGCCCACGACATCGCGGTGGACGAGGCCGGGATCGACGCGCAGCGCGTCGCGAACGAGGGCGGGTCGGGCGGCCCTGCCGGCGCGCCGGCGTCGCCGGACGCCGCGGCGCCCGAGGTCGCGGCGGTGCCCGACATCCGGCGCCTGCTGCGCCCGGGCGACGACCTGCTGGTGCAGGTGCTCAAGGATCCGATGGGCTCCAAGGGCGCGCGGCTCAGCAGCTTCGTGTCGCTGCCCTCGCGTTACCTCGTCTTCATGCCGCGCGGCAGCGGCATCGGCGTCTCGGCGCGCATCGCGGACGAGGCGGAGCGGCAGCGCCTGCGCGAGGCGATGCAGGCGCTGGTCGCGGCGGGTCACCCCGGCGGCTACATCGTGCGCACCGCCGCCGAGGGCGTGGACGCGGCGCGGCTCGCCGCCGACCTCGATTACCTCGAGCGGCTCTGGGCGCAGGTGCGCGAGCGCAGCCTGCGCGCGGCGCCCGGCGGGCTCGTGCACGAGGACCTGCCGCTCGCGCGGCGCATCCTGCGCGACGAGCTGGCGCGCGGCGTGGCGCGGGTGCTGGTCGACGACGCCGCCGAGCTCGCGCAGCTCGAGGCCTTCGTGCGCGACTTCCTGCCGCGCGAGGCCCCGCAGCTCGAGCTGCATGCCGCGCCGCGCCCCATCTTCGACCTGCACGGCATCGAGGCGGAGATCGACCGCGCGCTCGAGCGCGAGGTGCCGCTGCGGTCCGGCGGGCACCTGGTGATCGACCAGACCGAGTCGATGACCACCATCGACGTCAACACCGGCGGCTTCGTCGGCCACCGCGACCTCGAGGACACGATCCTGCGCACCAACCTCGAGGCGGCCGCGGCCATCGCGCGCCAGCTGCGGCTGCGCAACCTCGGCGGCATCATCATCATCGACTTCATCGACATGCAGGACGCGGCCAACCGCGAGCGCGTGCTGGCGGCGCTGCGACAGGCGCTCGCCGCCGACCATGCGCAGACCGGCATCGCGCCGATGTCGCCCTTCGGCCTGGTCGAGATGACGCGCAAGCGCACGCGCGAGAGCCTCGAGCGGCAGATGTGCGAACCCTGCTCCGCCTGCGAGGGGCGCGGGCGCCAGCGTTCCGTCGAGACGGTCTGCCAGGACATCCTGCGCGCGCTGCTGCGGCAGTCGCGCCAGCAGGCCGCGGGCGAAGCGTTGCTGGTGCTCGCGCACCGCGACGTCGTCGAGCGCCTGCTCGGCGAGGAGGCGGCGGCGCTCGCCGCCCTCGAGGCGGCGGCCGGACGGCCCGTGCGGCTGCAGGCCGAGACGCTGTACGCCGTCGACCGCTATGATGTGGTCGTCGCATGACCGTCGCTGCCGTCCAGATGACCTCGGGCACCGAGGTCGCCGCCAACCTCGCCACCGCCCGCCGCTTGCTTGCCGAGTCCGCCGCAGCGGGCGCGCGCGTGGCCGTGTTGCCCGAGAACTTCGCGCTCATGGCGCGCCGCGACATCGACCGCCGCGCCGCCGCCGAGGCGCACGGCGACGGTCCCATCCAGGCGATGCTCGCCGCCGCGGCGCGCGAGCACGGGCTGTGGGTGGTGGGCGGCACCATCCCGCTGCAGGTGCCGGGCGAGACGCGGGTCGCCGCGGCGTCGCTCGTCTTCGACGACGCCGGCCGCGAGGTCGCGCGCTACGACAAGATCCACCCGTTCGACGTCGACGTGCCGGGCCGCCGCGAGAGCCATCGCGAGTCCTCCGGCATGCGTCCGGGGAGCGAGGTGGTCACGGTCGACACCCCGGTGGGCCGGCTCGGCCTCGCGGTCTGCTACGACATCCGTTTCCCGGAGCTCTTCCGGCGCATGTCTGCCGCCGGCGCGACCTGGTTCACGCTGCCGGCGGCGTTCACGGTGCCGACCGGACGCGCGCACTGGGAGGTGCTGCTGCGCGCCCGCGCCATCGAGAACCTGGCCGGCATGGTGGCCGCCGCGCAGTCCGGCTTCCACCCGAACGGGCGCGAGACCTGGGGCGACAGCCTGGTCGTCGACCACTGGGGCCGCGTGCTCGCCCGCTTGCCGCGCGGCGAGGGCGTGGTCACCGCGACCTTCGACCGTGCCGCGCAAGAGGAGGCGCGGCTCGTGTTCCCGGCGCTGTCCCACCGCGTGCTGTGACCGACGTGGGATACTGCCCGCCATGACCGCCGCCACCGCACCCGGCCCTCAGGCCGACGCCCTGTCGCTCGCCGAGCAGCTCATCTTGCGCCCCGCCGGGCTCGGGCTGCCGCAGCTCGAGGCCGCGCTCGGCACCGCGCTCGCCGGCGGCATCGACGCCGCCGACCTCTACTTCCAGTTCTCGCGCGACGAGGGCTGGTCGCTCGAGGACGGCATCGTCAAGGAAGGCAGCTCGAGCATCGAGCAGGGCGTGGGCGTGCGTGCGCTCGCCGGCGAGAAGACCGGCTTCGCGTATTCCGACGAGATCCTGCCGGAGGCGCTGCTCGATGCCGCGCGCGCCGCGCGGGCCATCGCCGCGGGCGGCCGCGACGGCCGCGCGCCGGTGCTGCGCCGCAGCGCCGGGCATGCGCTCTATCCGGCGATCGACCCCATCGGCTCGCTGAGCGACGACGAGAAGGTGCGCTGGCTCGAGCGCGTCGACCGCGAGACCCGCCGCGTCGACCCGCGCATCGTGCAGGTGATGGCCTCGGTCGCGATGTCCTACGAGGTGGTGCTCATCGCCGACGGCGAGGGCACGCTGGCCGCCGACGTGCGGCCGCTGGTGCGCTTCAACGTCTCGGTGATCGCCGAGCAGGACGGCCGGCGCGAGACCGGCTTCGCCGGCATGGGCGGACGGCATTCGCTGCGCGAGCTGGTCGCCGACGACCGGCCGCTCGCGCTCGGCCGCGAGGCCGCGCGGCAGGCGCTCGTCAACCTCGAGGCCGTGCCGGCGCCGGCCGGCGCGATGACGGTGGTGCTCGGCGCCGGTTGGCCGGGCATCCTGCTGCACGAGGCCATCGGCCACGGGCTCGAGGGCGACTTCAACCGCAAGGGCACCTCGGCGTTCAGCGGCCGGGTCGGCGAACGCGTCGCCTCGCCGCATTGCACCGTGGTGGACGACGGCACGCTCGCCGCCCGCCGCGGCTCGCTCAACGTCGACGACGAGGGCACGCCGACCCGTTGCACCACGCTCATCGAGGACGGCGTCCTCAAGGGCTACCTGCAGGACAAGCTCAACGCGCGGCTGATGGGCACCGCCTCCACCGGCAACGGCCGCCGCGAATCGTTCGCGCACATGACGCTGCCGCGCATGACCAACACCTACATGCGTCCCGGCCCGCACGATCCGCAGGAGATCATCGCCTCGGTCGACAAGGGCATCTACGCCGTCAACTTCGGCGGCGGGCAGGTCGACATCACCTCGGGCAAGTTCGTGTTCTCGGCGGCCGAGGCCTACCTCATCGAGGGCGGCCGCATCGGCGCGCCGATCAAGGGCGCGACGCTGATCGGCAACGGCCCCGATGTGCTGACCCGCGTATCGATGGTGGGCAACGACCTGAAGCTCGACCCCGGCATCGGCACCTGCGGCAAGGAAGGGCAGAGCGTGCCGGTGGGCGTCGGTCAGCCGACGCTGCGCGTCGACGGGCTCACGGTCGGCGGCACCGGCTAGGGCGTCCGCGCGCTCGCGGGATCGACCGCGCGCAGCAGCAGCTGCGCCGCCTTGTCGCGTTGCCCCGCGGTGGGCGCGAGCAGCGTCACATGGCCCACCTTGCGTCCTGGTCGTGGCGCCTTGCCGTAGTCGTGCCAGTGCGCCTCGGGGAGCGCGAGCACCGCCTCGCGCAGCGGCAGCGCGCCGATCAGGTTGACCATCGCGGCGTGGCCGCGCGCCGTCGTGGCGCCGAGCGGCAGGCCGAGGATGGCGCGCAGGTGGTTCTCGAACTGGCTGGTGGCCGCGCCCTCGATGGTCCAGTGCCCGGAGTTGTGGACGCGCGGCGCGGTCTCGTTGGCGACCAGCCGGTTCCCGCGCACGAAGAACTCGATGTTGAGCACGCCCTCGTAGTCGTAATGCGCGAGCACGCGGCGCAGGTGGGCGGCGGCGCGGCGTTGCAGCGACGGCGCGTCCCAGGGCGCGCGGGTCAGCCGCAGGATGCCGTCGCGGTGCAGGTTGCGGTTGAGCGGATAGACGGCCACCTCGCCGCGGCGGCTGCGCGCGCCGAGGATCGAGACCTCGAAGTCGAAGGGCACGAACTCCTCGTAGATGAGCGGCGCGCCCTGCATCGACTCGAAAGCGCGGACCGCATCGTCGGCGCTGCGCACCACGGCCTGGCCCTTGCCGTCGTAGCCGAGGCGGCGCGTCTTGAGCACGCCCGGCAGGCCGACGCTGCGCAGCGCTCGCGCCAGCGAGGCGGGCGAATCGACGGCGGCGTGGCGCGTGGTCGGGATGCCGAGCTTCGCGAACAGGCGCTTCTCCTCGAGGCGGTCCTGCGACATGGCGAGCGCGGCGAGCGGCGGCGCGATGCGCGCCTCGCGGCCGAGCGCGCGCAGGCTCTCGACCGAGATGTTCTCCCAGTCGAAGGTGAGCACCTCGGAGCGGCGCGCGAGCTCGCGGAGGAGCTTGCGGTCGGTGAACTCGCCGACCAGCGAGGGCGCGACGCGGGCGGCCGGGGTGTCGTCGCTGCGGTCGAGGAACAGGAAGTCGAGGCCGAGCGGATAGCCCGCCAAGGCCAGCATCCGTCCGAGCTGGCCGCCGCCGACGATGCCGACGGTCATGACGCGCGCGGGTCGGGCTGCTCGAGCACCGCGGCCGTCTGGCGCGCGCGGTAGGCCTTGAGCGCGGCGTCGACCTTGGCATCGCCGCGGGCGAGGATGGCGGCGGCGGTGAGCGCGGCGTTGGTCGCGCCCGCGACGCCGATGGCGAAGGTGGCGACCGGTACGCCCGCCGGCATCTGCACGATGGAGAGCAGGGAGTCGAGGCCGTTCAGCGCCTTGGATTGCACGGGCACGCCGAGCACCGGCAGGGTGGTCTTGGCGGCGAGCATGCCGGGCAGGTGGGCGGCGCCGCCCGCACCGGCGATGATGGCCTGCAGGCCGCGCGTTTCGGCGCCGGCGGCGTACTCGAAGAGGAGGTCGGGGGTG
>RFTM01000096.1 GCA_009923475.1 Gammaproteobacteria bacterium
TCGAGGTCGCCGAGGGCGACTTCTTCGCGCTGCTCGGCCCCAACGGCGCCGGCAAGAGCACCCTCATCGGCATCTGCACCTCGCTCGTCACCAAGACGGCCGGCAAGGTCGCGGTGTTCGGCCACGACATGGACACCGAGCTCGAGGCCGCCAAGGCCTGTATCGGCGTGGTGCCGCAGGAATTCAACCTCAACATGTTCGAGACGCCCGAGACCATCGTGGTCAACCAGGCGGGCTTCTACGGCATCCCCCGCGGCGTGGCGCGCGAGCGCGCCGAGAAATACCTCAAGCAGCTCTCGCTCTGGGACAAGCGCCACAAGATGGCCCGCACCCTCTCGGGCGGCATGAAGCGGCGCCTCATGATCGCCCGCGCCCTGGTGCACGAGCCCAGGCTGCTGATCCTCGACGAGCCGACCGCCGGCGTCGACATCGAGATCCGCCGCGCGATGTGGGACTTCCTGCGCGAGCTCAACGCGCAGGGCACCACCATCATCCTCACCACGCATTACCTCGAGGAGGCCGAGAGCCTCTGCCGCAACATCGCCATCATCGACGGCGGCCGCATCGCCGAGGCCGACCGCATGGACCGCCTGCTGCGCCGGCTGCATGTCGAGTCCTTCGTGCTGAGCCTGCGCGCGCCGCTCGCCGCGGCGCCGCGCGTCATGGGCTACGAGATCGAGCTCGTCGACCCGCAGACCCTCGAGGTCGAGGTCAGCAAGGACCGCGACCTCAACGAGCTGTTCTCGCGCCTGTCCGCGGACGGCGTGCAGGTGGTCTCGATGCGCAACAAGGTCAACCGCCTCGAGGAGATCTTCATGCGCCTCGTCGACAAGTCGGGGGCCGCGCCATGAGCGTCCCCGTCGCGTCGCGGGCGCAGGCCCGCTGGATCGGCTTCCAGACCATCGTGCTGCGCGAGTTCGGCCGCATCCTGCGCATCTGGGGCCAGACGATCGTGCCGTCGGCGGTGACGGCCGCGCTCTACTTCGTGATCTTCGGCAGCCTCATCGGCCGGCGCGTCGGGCAGCTCGACGGCATCGACTACATGCAGTACATCGCGCCCGGCCTCATCATGATGTCGGTCATCACCAACGCCTACGCCAACGTCTCCTCGTCGTTCTTCGGCGCCAAGTTCCAGCGCTTCCTCGAGGAGATCATGGTCTCGCCGCAGCCCGACTGGATCATCGTCGCCGGCTACGCCGCGGGCGGCGTGCTGCGCGGGCTGCTCGTGGGCGGCGCCGTCACGGTGGTCGCGCTCTTCTTCACGCACCTGCCGGTGCACCACCTGGGCGCCATCGTGGCCGCGGTGCTGCTCACCGCCGTCATCTTCTCGCTCGCGGGCTTCATCAACGGCGTGTTCGCCCGCAACTTCGACCAGGTCAACTGGATCCCGACCTTCATCCTCACGCCGCTCACCTACTTCGGCGGCGTCTTCTACTCGATCAACCTGCTGCCGGAGTGGGCGCGCACGCTGTCGTTCGCCAACCCGGTGCTGCACATGGTGAACGCCTTCCGCTACGGCTTCCTCAGCCGCTCCGACGTCGCGGTGGGCACCGCCTTCGCCATCATGGCGCTCGCCGCCGCGGCGCTGTTCGCGGTGTCGCTGTGGCTGATGCGCCGCGGGTCCGGGCTCAGGGACTGACGGCGCCGGGCGGCCCGGTGAGCCGCCCCCGGAAGGCCCAGCGGTAGAGCGCGAGGCAGATCATCCACGCGATGAACGCCGACCACAGGTCGTGCGACAGGAAGTGCGCGCCGCGCGCCTGCTGCGTGAACGAGAACGCGATGCCGAGGCCCGCGGCCAGCGCGAAGCCGGCCACCGCGAGGCGCCTGCGCCCGAGGCCGAGTCCGAGGAAATAGAGCGAGAACAGCGCGAAGGCCGACGACGAATGCGCGCCCGGGAAGCAGGCGGCGTGCGGCAGGCCGTCGGGCCGGTCCTCGAAGATGTGCACGAACGGGCGGTCGCCCCCGAAGCCCTGCAGGTCCCAGGGGCAGTCGACGTTGGTGGTCTCCTTCAGGCCGCCGACCAGGAGCGGCACGAGCGCCATGCAGAGTGCGACATAGCCCGTGGCGCGCCGCCACGGCCGCAGCCGCGTGACGCGCCAGCTGAGGGCCCAGGCGAGCAGCGCCGCGACCCCGACCAGCCGCATGAGGTAGCGCCCGCCGCGATGCAGCACGACGTCGGCCCACACGGTGCCCTTGCCGAGCCACTGGCCGCTCGCCGCGTCGTAGAACCAGCGGTGCGCGATGTCCGGGTCGAGGGTGGTGGTGGTGCCGAGGGTCGCGAGCACCACGAAGACGAGGGTCGGCCACAGCAGGTGGGTCCGCAGGAAGCGGTCCCTTGCGGGCGTGCGGAGGGGTCCGGTCATGCCGGCATTCTGCGGTAAACTCGGCGGCCGCCTCAATGCCGCGCCGCCTGCGACCGACGACCCCGCCGTGTCCTCCCATCCCGATTTCGATCCGCCGCGCTGGCTGCGCGGCGCGCACCTGCAGTCGATCCTGCCGAGCTTCCCCGGCCGTCGTCCTTTGGTCGAGCGGCGTGCGCGGCCGCTGCTCGCCGCGAGCCGCGAGCTGCTGCTCGATTGCGGTGACGGGGTCCGCCTGCAGGCCTTCCATGCCGCCGCGCCGCCTGCCGCGCGCGCCGCCTGCCGCGCGCCTGGACGGCCCACTGCGGTGCTGCTGCACGGCTGGGAGGGCAGCGCCCGTTCGCTCTACGTGCTCTCTTTGGCGCAGGCGCTGCTCGAGAACGGTCATGACGTGGTGCGGCTCAACCTGCGCGACCATGGCGACACCCACCACCTCAACCGCGACCTGTTCCACTCCTGCCGCCTGCCCGAGGTGGTCGGCGCGGTGCGCCGCCTGCAGGCGCTGATGCCGGCGCAGCCGCTCGCGCTCGCGGGCTTCTCGCTCGGCGGCAACTTCATGCTGCGCGTCGCCGCCGAGGCGCCCGCCGCGGGCCTCAGGATCGCGCGCGCCATCGGCATCTCGCCGGTGCTCCACCCCGCCACCAGCATGGATGCCCTGGAGACCGGGCCCGCGATCTACCGCCGCTACTTCATCCACAAATGGACGCGCTCCCTGCGGCGCAAGCAGGCCGCATGGCCGGGCGAGTTCGAGTTCGGCGACCTGCTGTCCTCGGGCGACCTGCGTCGCATGACGCATGAGCTGGTGTCGCGGCATTCGGGTTTCGGCGAGGTCGCCGACTACTTCGACGGCTATGCGATCACCGGCGGGCGCCTCGCGGGGTTGCAGGTGCCGTCCACCATCGTGGCCGCGCTCGACGACCCGATCATCCCGGCGGTAGACCTGCCGCGCCTCGCCCGTCCGCCGGCGCTGCGGGTGGTGACCACCGCGACGGGCGGGCACTGCGGATTCTTCGACCGCTGGTCCGGGCCCGGCTGGGTGGACCGGTTCGTGGTCGCCGAACTCGCGCGCGACCCCGCTTGAGGCGGCGGCCGCGCCGCCGGCCGCAACCGAACTGTTCTAGAATCGACCGCGATGACCCCGCGCGCCGCCCTGCCCCTGATCGTGCTGCTCGCCGCGCTCGCGCTCGGCGGCTGCGCCGACCGCCGCGAATGGCGCAACGCCGAGGCGGCCGACACCATCGAGGCCTACGAGGCCTACCTCGCGCAGTATCCGCAGGGCGACTACGTGCCGCCTGCCCAGCGCCGCCTCGCCGAGCTCAAAGAACAGCGTGATTGGCGCATCGCCACCGAGCGCGACACCGCCGCCGCCTACCGTGCCTTCATCGACGCCTGGCCGAAGGGCCGCTGGGTGAGCGAGGCGCGCGTGCGCATCCAGAACTTCCTGCTCGACCCGATGCCGCCGCCGGTTGAGGACATCCGGCCGCCCACCGAGGCCGACGAAGCCGCCGCGGCGGCCGCGGCTGCGCCGCCCGGCGCCGTGCCGCCTGCCGCTGCGCCTGCCGCCGCTCCGCAGGGCGAGCCGCCGCTGTTCGATGCGCCGGCGGCCGTGTCGCACCGCATCCAACTCGGCGCCTTCGCCAGCCGCGAGCAGGCCGAGGCCGAGTGGGCGCGCGCGCGCGCGGCCCATCGCGACCTGCTCGGCTTGGTGCCGACCCTGTCCCCGGCGACCGCCGCGAACGGGTCGCCGGTGTGGCGGCTGCAGGCCGGCGTGGCCAGCGAATCGCGGGCGCGCGAGATCTGCGCCGCGCTGCAGGCCGCGCGCCAACCCTGCCTCTACGCGCCGCCCGGCCGGTGACATGTACCAGGCGTTCTTCGGGCTGGACGAGCCGCCGTTCTCCATCACGCCCGACCCGCGGTACCTCTTCCCGAGCGCCCGCCACGCCGAGGCGCTGGCGCACCTCGTGTACGGCGTCAGCGAGGCGGGCGGCTTCATCCAGCTCACGGGCGAGGTGGGCACCGGCAAGACCACGCTCGTGCGCTCGCTGCTCGCGCGCGAGCCGAGCGGCGTCGAGATCGCGCTGATCCTCAACCCGCGCGTCACCGTCCCCGAGTTCCTGCTGACCATCTGCGAGGAGCTCGGCGTCGCGGTGCCGCAGGATTCGCGCGGCAGCATCAAGGCCCTGGTCGACGCCCTGACCGCGCACCTGCTGGCCTCGCATGCGGCCGGCCGCCGCGTCGCGGTGCTGATCGACGAGGCGCACCTGCTCGAGCGCGACGTGCTCGAACAGGTGCGGCTGCTCACCAACCTCGAGACGCCGACGCGCAAGCTGCTGCAGGTGATCCTCATCGGCCAGCCCGAACTGCGCGATCTCTTGGCGCGCGAGGACATGCGGCAGGTCGCGCAGCGCATCACCGGGCGCCATCACCTCGAGCCGCTGTCGTCCGGGGAGACCGTCGCCTACGTGCGCCATCGGCTGCGCGTGGCCGGCGCGACCCGCGAGATCTTCACGCCCTCGGCGCTGCGCGAACTGCACCGCCAGGGCGGCGGCCTGCCGCGGCTCGTCAACGTCATCGCCGACCGCGCGCTGCTCGGCGCTTTCGCCGCCGACCGCCATGAGGTGTCGCCGGCGCTGGTGCGCGCGGCCGCGGCCGAGGTCTCCGGTGAAGCGCCCGTCACGGCCTGGAGCCTGTTGCCCTGGGCCGCCGCCGTGGCGACGCTCGCCCTCTGCGCCGCGGGCGGCTGGTGGGCCTGGTCCCGTCTCGCGCACTGAGGGTCCGTCCGATGGCCGTGCTCGTCGAGGGTCTTTCCGTCGTCATCCGCCGCAGCGCCATCGACGGGCGTTTCCAGGGCGGTTGGGAGGCCTTCCTCGCCCAGTTGCCGCGCGCCACGCTCTGCGACGACGGCGAGATCGCGCGCGTCGGCTTCACCGACTCCGAAGATTGCGAGGCCTTCGTGCGCGCCCTGGTCGATGCGGGCCTCGACCACGCCGACGAGGTGAACGGCATGGCGCGCGACCTTGCGGTGGTCGACCAGCTGGCCGGCATCACCTTGCCCTGCGAGTGGCTGGAGGTGGGCAGCGTCGATCTTGCCGAGGGCGGCCCGCGCGTCGCCGCCTGCCGCTTGGTGGGCAGCGCGGGCCACGAGCTCGTCACGCCCCGCGATTGGGTCTACGAGGGCTCCTTGAGCGCGCGCTACGGCCTGCGGGAGTCCTGAGCGAGCGACGCCGTCAGCACGTCAAAGACCGCGTCGCCGTCTGCGGCGACGGCCCAGAGCACGTTCTGCGGCCGCTGCGGGGCCGCCCGGAACTCCACCGCCGTGTGGCCGAGCGTCAGCGGCGAGGCGGTCTCGACGTCCACATGGCAGGGCCGGAAGCGGAACGCCTCGGGTCGCAGCAACCAGACGATGGGGCAGGGGTCGTGCAACGGCGCGCCCTGCGCGCGCGGGCCGTTCGCGGGCAGCGCGTTCGAGAACTCGAGCAGCTCCGCGGCAGCGAGTGCGGCGCGCGAACCGACGGCGCGCACCGCATCCACCCGCGCCGGCGTGGCGCGCACCTGGTGGGTCGCGTCGAGGCCGAACGCGACCACGGTGCAGCCGGAACCGAACACCGCCTGCGCGGCGTCCGGGTCGGCGTGGATGTTGTATTCGGAGGAGGCGGTGATGTTGCCGCCCTCGCTGCGCGCGCCGCCCATCAGCGCGATCTCGCGCAGGCCGCGGCGGATCACCGGCTCGCGCGCCAGCGCCGTGGCGACGTTGGTGAGCGGCCCGGTGGCGACCAGCGTCACCGAGGCGGGCGCTGCGGCGAGCAGCGTCGCGACGATGAAGTCGACCGCGTGGCGCGGCTCGGGGCCGTGGCGCGGCGCCGAGATGGGCAGGTCGCCGAGCCCGGATTCGCCGTGGAAATGGCCGGCTTCGACGGGCGCACGCCGCAGCGGCCGCGTGCAGCCGGCGAACACCGGGATGTCCTCGCGCGCGGCGATGCCGCGCACGATGCAGGCGTTGCGCGCGGTGAGCGCCGCGCCGACGTTGCCCGCGACGGTGGTGATGCCCGCGATGTCGAGCGCATCACGCGCGGCGCATGCGAGCAGCAGCATCACCGCGTCGTCGACGCCCGGGTCGCAATCGATGATCAATCGTCTTCCCATGCCGCGACTCTAAACCACGCATGGCACGCATGGCGATTGACGCGACAGCGCGGCGGGCGTACTTTTGCCACTCTGACAATCCCTCAGGGAAATGACTGATGGCTGCTAAGAAGAAAGCTGCGAAGAAGGCCAAGCGCACCGTGATGTACAGCACGGCCGGCAAGAAGCTCTACGCCAAGCGCGACACGGGCGGGAAGTTCACGGACATCC
>RFTM01000097.1 GCA_009923475.1 Gammaproteobacteria bacterium
CCGGCTGCTGCGCGAGTGCGATCCGCTGATCGAGATCTTCGGCGAGTCCTTCGTGTCCGCGTTCTCGCTGGTCAAGGAGGCCGAGTACGAGGTCTTCCTGCAGGTGATCAGCTCTTGGGAGCGCGAGCACCTGCTGCTCAACGTCTGAGACCACCATGACCACATCCCGCGCCACCGCCCACACCACCGCCGAATGGCAGGCCCTCGACGCCGCGCACTACCTGCATCCCTTCACCGACCACAAGTCGCTGGCCGAACGCGGCACGCGGATCATCACCCGCGCTGAGGGCGTGTACCTGCACGACTCCGAGGGCCACCGCATCCTCGACGGCATGTCGGGCCTGTGGTGCGTCGCGCTCGGCTACGGGCGCCGCGAGCTCGCCGAGGCGGCCTACAAGCAGATGCAGGAGCTGCCGTACTACAACAGCTTCTTCCAGTGCGCGAACCCGCCGGCCATCGAGCTGGCGGACCGCTTGGCGCGGCTCTCGCCGCCGCAGTTCCAGCATGCCTTCTTCACGGGGTCAGGCAGCGAGGCCAACGACACCTTGGTGCGCATGGTGCGCCGCTACTGGGAGCTGCGCGGCCAGCCCGAGCGGCAGGTGATCATCAGCCGCTGGAACGGCTACCACGGCAGCACCATGGCCGGCGCCTCGCTCGGCGGCATGAAGGCCATGCACTCGCAGGGCGGGCTGCCCATCCCGGGCATCGTCCACATCGGCCAGCCCTACTGGTTCGAGTGCGGGGGCGAGCTCGACCCGGACGAGTTCGGCCTCAAGGCCGCGCGCGAGCTCGAACAGAAGATCCTCGAGATCGGACCCGACAAGGTCGCGGCCTTCATCGGCGAGCCGGTGCAGGGCGCGGGCGGCGTCATCATCCCGCCGCGCACCTACTGGCCCGAGGTGCAGCGCATCGTCGACCGCTACGGCATCCTGCTGGCCTCCGACGAGGTCATCTGCGGCTTCGGCCGCACCGGCGAGTGGTTCGGCTGCGAGCACTACGGCACGCGCCCTGATTTCATGACGCTCGCCAAGGCCATCACCTCGGGCTACCAGCCGCTCGGCGCCCTGATGGTCGCCGACCGGGTCGCCGAGGTGCTGGTCGGGGAGGGCGGCGAGTTCTTCCACGGCTTCACCTATTCCGGTCACCCGGTGGCGGCCGCGGTGGCCAACGCCAACCTCGACATCATGGAGCGCGAGCGGGTGGTCGAGCGGGTCCGCACCGAGACCGCCCCCTATTGGGCCAGCCGCTGGCGGGAGCTCGGCGACCATCCGCTGGTGGGCGAGGCGCGCACCCTCGGGCTTTTCGGGGCGCTGGAGCTCGTGCCGCGCAAGCCCTCGCGGGCGTTCTTCCCGGAGCGCGGCAGCGTCGGCACCCGTTGCCGGGACCTGTCGGTCAAGAACGGCCTCGTGATGCGGGCCGTCTGGGACACCATGATCGCCGCGCCGCCGCTCGTCATCACCCCGGCTGAGATCGACGAACTGGTCGCCAAGGCCGCCCGGACCCTGGACGAACTGCAGCACGCCCTGCGCCGCGACGGCCTGCTCCGGTAGCCGTCGCGCCCTTTCCTGTACCGCTGCGCTGCGCTATAAACGCGCAAGCGCGCCCGCGCGTCACCGTCCAAGAGGGAGTCCCCACCGCATGAACATGCCTGTCCGTCCGGCGCTGTCCGTCCTGTCGATGGCGCTGCTGCTCGCCGCCTGCTCCAAACCTGCCGAGGCGCCTAAAGGCGACGCGGCCGCCCCGGCCGCCGCGGCGACCGCCGCCGCCGGCGACGAGGAGAAGGTCCTCAACGTCTACAACTGGTCCGACTACATCGAGTCCAGCGTCATCGAGGGCTTCACCAAAGAGACCGGCATCAAGGTCCAGTACGACGTCTTCGACTCCAACGAGATGCTCGAGACCAAGCTCCTGGCCGGCAACACGGGCTACGACATCGTCGTGCCGTCGGCCTCGTTCCTGTACCGCCAGCTGAAGGCGGGCGTGCACCAGAAGCTCGACAAGTCGCAGCTGCCGAACCTCGCCAACGTCGATCCCGACATCGCCAAGCGGCTCGAGGCCTTCGATCCCGGCAACGAATATTCGGTCAACTACATGTGGGGCACGTCGGGCGTCGGCTACAACGTCCAGAAGATCGCCGAGCGCATGAAGGACGCCCCGGTGAACAGCTTCGCGATGTTCTACGACCCCAAGATCGCCGCCAAGTTCGCCGACTGCGGCATCAGCATCCTCGATGCGCCGAGCGAGGTCCTGGGCACGGTCCTCATCTACCTCGGCAAGGACGCCAACAGCGAGAAGCCCGAGGACCTGGCCGCCGCCGAGGCGGTCCTGAAGGCCGTCCGTCCGTACATCAAGAACTTCCACTCCTCGGCCTACATCGAGCAGCTCGCCAACGGCGAGATCTGCCTCGCGCTCGGCTGGTCGGGCGACGTGCTGCAGGCGAAGACCCGCGCCGTCGACGCCAAGAACGGCGTCGAGGTCGCGTACAACATCCCGAAGGAGGGCGCGGTGATGTTCTTCGACCAGCTCGCCATCCCCAAGGACGCGAAGCACCCGAAGAACGCGCACCTCTTCATCGACTACCTGCTGCGCGCCGAGGTCGCCGCCAAGAACAGCTCGTACATCAGTTACGCGAGCGCCAACAAGGCGGCGACGCCGCTGGTGGACGCGGCCGTCACCTCCAACCCGAACGTCTATCCGCCGCCGGAGCTCATGGCGAAGCTGGTGCCGGACATGCCGGAATCCCCCGAGTTCACGCGCCTGCTGACGCGCTCCTGGACCCGGGTCAAGACCGGCAAGTGACCTGACACGCGCGGCCACCCCCTCGGGTGGCCGCGCCGCTTCGGGCGGCGACGCCCGCCACCGCGACCCCGGGCAAGCCATGGCCGAGAAGACGATCGACCGCTCCAACGAGTACGTCCGCATCGAGTCGGTCACGAAACGCTTCGGCGATTTCACGGCCGTCGACAACGTCTCGCTCAACGTCTACAAGGGCGAGATCTTCTGCCTGCTCGGCGGTTCGGGCTGCGGCAAGACCACGCTGCTGCGCATGCTGGCCGGGTTCGAGACGCCGACCACCGGCCGCATCCTCATCGACGGCCAGGACATGGCGGACACGCCTCCCTACCAGCGGCCGGTCAACATGATGTTCCAGTCCTACGCGCTGTTCCCGCACATGACGGTGGCGAAGAACGTCGCGTTCGGCCTCGAGCAGGAGGGCCTGCCGCGGGCGGAAATCGACCGCCGCGTCGGCGAGATGCTCGACATCGTCAAGCTCGGCGAGTTCGCGCGCCGCAAGCCGCACCAGCTCTCGGGCGGCCAGCGCCAGCGCGTCGCGCTCGCGCGCGCGCTCGTCAAGCGCCCGAAGCTGCTGCTGCTCGACGAGCCGCTGGGCGCGCTCGACAAGAAGCTGCGCGAGCACACCCAGTTCGAGCTCATCAACCTGCAGGAGCAGCTGGGCGTCACCTTCATCGTGGTCACCCACGACCAGGAGGAGGCGATGACCCTCGCGACGCGCATCGGCGTCATGAACAAGGGCCAGATCGTGCAGGTCGGCACGCCCACCGAGATCTACGAGTTCCCGAACTCGCGCTTCGTCGCCGACTTCATCGGGTCGGTCAACATGTTCGACGGCCAACTGGTCGAGGACGAGCCCGGCCACGTGCGCATCCGCTGCCCCGAGCTCGACGCCACCGTGTTCGTGAGCCACGGCATCAGCGCCGCGCCCGACGCCAAGGTGTCGGTGGCGATCCGTCCCGAGAAGATCGAGATGTCGCGCGCCGCGCCGCCGGGCGGCGAGAACCGCGCGCGGGGCGTCGTCAAGGAGATCGCCTACATGGGCGACATGTCGGTGTACCTCGTCCGGCTCGACTCCGGCCGCATGCTGCGCGTGACCATCCCCAACACCCAGCGGCACGACGAACGCATCGCCTGGGACGAGACGGTGCACCTCTCCTGGGACCCGTCCAGCCCCGTGGTGCTGACGCAGTAGCGCATGTCCCGCAGCAACGGTCGTGTGCCGCCCCACGAACTGACCTCCGGCAGGCTCGGCCTGCTTCAGTCGCTGCTCGAGCGCTTCGGGCCGCTGCGCTGGTCGCGCTACGTGCGCGAGCACTGGTCGGGCCAGCGGCTGGTCATCGCCTTGCCCTATCTTTGGCTGCTGCTGTTCTTCGCGGCGCCGTTCCTGCTGCTCTTCAAGATCTCCTTCTCCGAGGTGCGGATGGCGATGCCGCCCTACGCGCCGCTCTGGGAGTGGGTGGGCGAGGCGCAGCGGGTGGTGTTCACCTTCAACCTCGGCAACTACGGCTACCTGCTCACCGACCCGCTCTATGTGAGCACCTTCCTCTATTCCGTCAAGGTGGCGGCGGTGTCGACGCTGCTTTGCCTGCTGGTCGGCTACCCGATGGCCTACGCCATCGCGCGCTCGGGGCCGACCGCGCGCAACCTGCTGCTGATGCTCATCATCCTGCCGTTCTGGACGTCGTTCCTGCTGCGCGTCTACGCGTGGGTGGGCCTGCTCAAGACCGACGGCGTGATCAACAACATCCTGCTCGGCATCGGCGTCATCGACCAGCCGCTGACTCTGCTCTACACCGACTTCGCGGTGTACGTGGGCATCGTCTATTCCTACCTGCCGTTCATGATCCTGCCGCTGTACTCGAACCTCGAGAAGCACGACCTGACGCTGCTCGAGGCGGCCGCCGACCTCGGCGCGCGCCCCATGACGGCCTTCCTCAAGGTCACCTTGCCGCTCTCGGTGCCGGGCATCGTCGCCGGCTGCCTGCTCGTCTTCATCCCCGCGGTGGGCGAGTACGTCATCCCCTCGCTGCTCGGCCGCGCCGATCAGCTGATGATCGGCCGCATCCTCTCCGACGAGTTCTTCTCCAACCGCGATTGGCCGGTGGCGAGCGCGGTCGCCATCGTGCTGCTGGTGCTGCTGCTGCTGCCGATCCTGCTGTTCCAGCGCTACCAGCGCCGCGAGCTCGAGGCGGCGCGCCGATGAGGGCCGGGCGATGAAGCCGCGGGGCACGTTCCGCAACACGGCGCTCGCCCTCGGGCTCGCCTTCCTCTACCTGCCCATCCTCTCGATGATGGTGTTCTCGTTCAACAACTCGCGGCTGGTCACGGTGTGGGACGGCCCGAACTCGCCCACGCTCAAGTGGTACGCCAAGCTCTTCGAGAACAGCCAGATCCTCGATGCCGCGCTGCTGTCGGTGAAGATCGCCGCCATGACGGCCACCGGCGCCGTGGTGCTCGGCACGCTCGCGGGCCTGGTGCTGGTGCGCTTCGGGCCGTTCCGCGGCCGCGCCATGCTCTCGGCGATGACCACCGCGCCGCTCGTCATGCCCGAGGTCATCACCGGCCTCTCGCTGCTGCTGCTGTTCGTCGCGCTCGAGCAGCTCACCGGCTGGCCCGAGGGCCGCGGCGTGCTCACCATCACCATCGCCCACATCACCTTCGCCATGGCCTATGTCACGGTCGTGGTGCAGTCGCGGCTCGCGGGCTTCGACGATTCGCTGGAGGAGGCCGCGCTCGACCTCGGGGCCAAGCCCGCCAAGGTGTTCTTCGCCATCACGCTGCCGCTGATCGCGCCGGCGCTGGTGTCGGGCTGGCTGCTCGCCTTCACGCTGTCCTGGGACGACGTCGTCATCTCCCAGTTCGTCGCGGGCCCGAGCGCCACCACGCTGCCGATGGTGGTGTTCTCCAAGGCGCGCCTCGGGGTCAGCCCCGACATCAACGCGCTCGCCACCATCATGGTGCTGGTGGTCGCCACCGGCGTCGTGCTGTCCTCCGTCTGGATGCGCCGCCAAGAGCGCAAGCGCCGCCTCGAAGAACAGATGGCGCGCAGCGACGCGGGCTGACGGGGCATGCGGCGCATCGGCATCGACGTCGGCGGCTCGACGCTGCGGGTGGGCGAGGTGGACGTGGCCTCCGGCACGCTCGCGGGTCCCGTCGACGCCATCCCCATGCCGACGGGCGCGCGGCCCGATGACGTCCTGAAGGCGCTCGCCGCGAGCCCGGTGCTGCGCGCGGGCGAGGGCCCGGTCGGGCTCGCCTTCCCGTCGGTCGCGCAGCATGGCGTGGCGCGCACCGCCGCCAACGTCGATCGCAGCTGGATCGACCTCGATGTCGCCGCCGCCTTCACCCGGCTCACCGGGCGGCCCACGGTGTTCGTCAACGATGCCGACGCCGCCGGCCTCGCCGAGGTGCGCTTCGGCGCCGGGCGCGCGCTGCTCGCCGAGGCCGCCGCGGGCGGCCCGCCTGCAAGCCGCATCATGGTGCTCACCTTCGGCACCGGCATCGGCACGGCGCTGTTCCTCGACGGACGGCTGTGGCCCAACGCCGAGCTCGGTCACCTCATGCTGCCCGGCGTCACGGACACCGACGGCGAGGGCTGGGCGGCCGCGAGCGTGCGCACGCGCCTGGCGCTCGACTGGTTCGGCTGGACGCGGCGCGTCAACGACTACCTGCGCGAACTGCACCGCTTGCTGTGGCCCGACGTGTTCATCGTCGGCGGCGCGGTCAGCGAACACGCCGGCGAGTGGGTGCCCTTGCTCGAATGCCGCGCGCGCGTCGTGCCTGCGGTGTTGCGCGGCCATGCGGGCGTGGTCGGCGCGGCGTTGGCGGCGGCCGACGAGCCGCGGAGCGCGGCATGAAGCGCGAGACGCTGCTGCAGCATCCGCCCGAGGTCGACATCCCGGCGG
>RFTM01000098.1 GCA_009923475.1 Gammaproteobacteria bacterium
GCGGGCACCGTGGTGCGCGTCACCGGCGCCGACGGCGCGGTGCTGACGGTGCAGAAGGCGGAGCCGGCAGCGGGCTGAGCGGTTCGGCGAGCGCGCGGTCGGCCGCCGCCGCGAGCCGCGCATCGAGCGTCACGAGCGGCGCGCCTTCGCGCAGCGCGACTTGCAGGTAAGCGGCGTCGTACACGCTGAGCGCCCAGCGCTCCGCGAGCTGCGGCAGCTCGAGCCAGTCGGGCTCGAGGAGCCTCACGCCGATCGCCGCCAACCCGGCGTGGCAGTCGAGGATGCGCTGCGCCTCGTCCGGCCGGCGAAGCATCTTCGTGCGGGCGACGCTCGCCATCTCGTAGGGCAGTAGCGTCGGCGCCAGCAATTCGCCGCGACAGCCGGCCAGGACGGCGCGCGCCTCGGGTTCATCGTGCAGCACGGCAGCGAGTGCAGAGGCGTCGATCACCGTCGCCCGCTTCGTCGACGCGGTCGCTGTCACGGCGTCATCGTCCGCGCGCCTCGCGCGCGTCGCGGTCGCGCCGGACGATATCGGCCGATTCGCCTTCGCGTGGCCCTGCGGATGCGTCCGCCATGATGCGGCGCGAGCGCGCCCAGGCCTGCTCCAGCGTCAGGCGTCCGCCGACCGGCAGCGCACGCGCCTGCGAGGTACCGCGCGCCGATCTTGACGCTGACGCAGCCGGGGTGACGGTGAAGGGCGCCGCCGGCTCGCGCACCCCTGAGGGGGTGCCGGCCGCTGCCGCTTCCACCATCCGCAGCAGCTCTCCTTGCAGCGACCGATGATGCAGCGCTGCGCGGCGGCGCAGCTCGCGCGCCAAGGCGACCGGAACTTTCTTGATCGTCAGAGTGACTGTCATGGTACCGGAATGGTACCACAACGGATATTGTCGAGTACCGGGCCTCGTCAGTAGGCGACGAGGCCGCCGGAACAGGACGTCGGGGTGGTTTAGGGTTCGCGGGACCGTATGGACGGCAGCTGAGCCGACCCGATGATGAGGAGCGAGACCAGCACGCCCTTGCTGCTCTGCGGATAGACAAAAGCCAGCGACCCGATGGCAGCGTAGATCAGCGGCATCGCGATCGGGAGCGCCCTCGCACCGACCTTGAGGTGCAACTAGGCCGCGACGCCGCTCACGCGCTCGTGGACACCTTCGCGCATCCTCTGAACGACTGCGCGACCGATGCCATACCCCACCGCCGCGACCGCGAGCAGGAGCAGTCCGTCGATGGCGGCGGACATCGTCATCCTCACTTCCTCCAGAACGCCGGCGTGAACAGCACCAGCACGCTGAAGATCTCGAGGCGGCCGAGCAGCATCGCGACGGTGCAGATCCAGGTCTGCAGGTCGCTGAGCCCCTGGTAGTTGCCCGAAGGTCCGGTCGGGCCGATGCCGGGGCCGAGGTTGTTGACGCTCGCCACCACCGAGGTGAAGGCCTCGACGAGCGGCAGTCCCGTCAGCAGCAGCGCGAAGGTCAGCACGGCGATGGTCGCGGTGTACAGGAAGATGAACGCGAGCACGGAGTAGGCGATGCGGTCGGCCACCACCTGCCCGCCGATGCGGATCGGGATCACCGCCGACGGATGCACCAGCAGCTTCATCTCGCGCTGCGCCTCGCGGGCGAGCAGCAGGCTGCGGAACATCTTGATGCCGCCGCCCGTCGAGCCGGTGCTGCAGATGATGCAGGACAGGAACAGCATCCAGGCGGGCGCGAACACCGGCCACAGGCCGTAGTCCTGCGAGGCGAAGCCGGTGGTGGTGGCCACCGACACCACATTGAAGAGCGAATGCCGCAGCGACTCAGCGAAGCTCGAGTAGGTGCCGCGCACGGTGAGCAGCACGGCGATGGCCAGCACGCTGAACGCCAGCACGGTGAAGATCGCCTTCGCTTCCGGGTCGTTGCGGTAGGGCCGCAGGGTGCGTCCGCGCAGGGCCGCGTAGTGCCGCGCGAAGTTGAGCGACGAGACGACCATCAGCACCACCAGCACGAGCTCCATGGCCGGCGACTGGAACGCCCCCACGCTCGCGTCGCGGGTCGAGAACCCGCCGAGGCCCATCGCCGAGAAGGTGTGGCAGATGGCGTCCAGCCAGCCGAGGCCCGCGACGCGCAGCGCGACGATGCCCACCGCGGTGATGCCCATGTAGGTGAGCCACAGGGCCTTCGCGGTCTCGGTGATGCGCGGCGTCAGCTTCTCGTCCTTGACGGGGCCCGGCGTCTCGGCGCGGTACAGCGCCATGCCGCCGACGCCGAGCAGGGGCAGCACGGCCACCGCAAGCACGATGATGCCGATGCCGCCGAACCAGTGCAGCGCATGCCGCCAAAGATTGATGGACGGTTGCAGGTGGTCGAGGCCGGTGAGCACGGTGGACCCGGTGGTGGTGAGCCCGGACATCGCCTCGAAGTAGGCGTCGGTGAAGCTGAGGCCGGGCAGCGCGATCATCAGCGGCACCGCCGCGGAGGCGGACATCAGCACCCACGACAGGGTCACGAGCAGGAAGCCGTCGCGCGGCTTGAGCTCGCGCTTGTAGCGGCGGGTGAGCCCGGCGAGCGCGAGGCCCGCCACGACGTTGATCGCCGCGGCGATCGCGAAGTCGTAGAAGGTACCGTCCTGGAACACCAGCGCGCTGACGAGCGGCATCAGGAAGGTGACGGCGAACACCGCCATCATCATCCCGAGGACATGCGCGACGGCGAGCATGGCGTGCGGCGCGGGCCTCAGCGCCGGCCGGAGGTCTCGCCGAGGAACAGGCGCTCGACCTGTTCGACGTGGCGGCGGTCGGTGATGAACAGCACCACGTGGTCGTCGGCCTGCACCACGGTGTCGTGGTGGGCCATGATCACCTCGTCGCCGCGCACCACGCAGCCGATGCGCGCGCCCTCGGGCAGCGCGATGTCCTCGATGCGCTTGCCGACCACGCGCGAGGAGCGCTGGTCGCCGTGGATGATGGCCTCCAGCGCCTCGGCGGCGCCGCGCCGCAGCGAGTGCACCTGCACCACGTCGCCGCGGCGCACGTGCGTCAGCAGCGAGCCGATGGTGATGGTCTGCGGCGAGATGGCGACGTCGATGGCGCCGTTCTCCATCAGGTCGGCGTAGGACGGCTTGTTGATGAGCGCCATCACCTTGGCGGCGCCGAGCCGGCGCGCGAGCATCGCCGAGAGGATGTTCGCCTCCTCGGAGTTGGTGAGCGCCACGAAGGCGTCGCACTCGTCGATGTTCTCCTCGACCAGCAGCGCCTCGTCGGCGGCGTCGCCCTCGAGCACGATGGCGCTCTCGAGGATCTCGGAGACGCGCCGCGCGCGCTTCGGGTCGCGCTCGATGAGCTTGACCTGGTTCTCCTTCTCGAGGCGCCGCGCGAGCGCGAGGCCGATGTGGCCGCCGCCCGCGATGACCACCCGCCGCACGGGCTTCTCCTCGCGGCGGATCTCGGCCATGAAGCGGCGGATGTCGTCCTTGGCGGCGAGGAAGAACACCTCGTCGCCCTCCTCGATGACGGTGTCGCCGTCGGGCTGGACGCTGCGGCCGCCGCGGTAGATGGCGACCACGCGCGCCTCGGTGTCGGCGATGTGCTCGCGCAGCGTGCGCAGCTGCTGGCCGACCAGCAGGCCGCCCTTGCGCGCCGCGAGGCCGACGAGGCGCACCCGGCCGCCGGCGAAGTCGAGCACCTGCAGCGCGCCGGGGTAGCGGATCAGCCGTTCGACGTACTCGGTGACGAGCTGCTCGGGGCTGATCCAGACGTCCACCGACAAGGCGTCGGCGCTGAAGAGCTTGGGGTGCTTGGTGTACTCGGCCGAGCGGATACGGGCGATCTTGGTGGGCGTGCGATAGAGCGTGTACGCCACCTCGCAGGCCATCATGTTCACCTCGTCGCTGCTGGTCAGCGCGATGAGGATCTCGGCGTCGGGGACGCCCGCGGCCTCGAGCACGGACGGGTAGGCGGCGTTGCCGACGACGGAGCGGATGTCGAGCCGGTCTTGCAGGTCGCGGAGCAGGCCTTCGTCGGTGTCGACGACAGTCACCTCGTTCGCTTCTTCGCGGGCCAGCTGGGTGGCCGCAGTACGCCCGACCTGGCCGGCGCCGAGGATCACGATCTTCATGGCGCGCATAGGCTACTCCCATGCGGGTATGCTTGCCAGCATGAGCCAGAAAGCGATGCCCGATGCCCCCTCCGGCGAGTTCGGCCGCGGCTGGAAGGTGCTGGTCGCGAGCCTCGTCGGCACGGCCTTCGGCGCCTCGCCGCTGCCCTTCAACACCATCGGGCTCTTCATCGAGCCGCTGCAGCAGGAGTTCGGCTGGACCAAGGCCGAGATCAGCTTCGGCATCACCATCTACGGCGTGCTCGGCGCCTTCCTCGCGCCGGTGTTCGGCTGGATGGCGGACCGCTTCGGCGTGCGTCCGGTGGCGCTCGGGTCGCTGGCCGCGTTCGGCCTCGTGTTCGCGTCCTTCTCGCAGATGCCGGGGTCGCTCGGCTGGTTCTATTTTCTTTGGACGCTGGTGGGCCTGGTCGGCATCGGGTCCGTGCCCATCACCTGGTCGCGGGCCATCAACCTCTGGTTCTTCCGCAACCGCGGGCTCGCGCTCGGCCTCACGCTGGTCGGCACCAGCATCTCGGCCGCGGTGCTGCCCAAGCTCACCGTCGCGCTCATCGACTGGCAGGGCTGGCGCATGAGCTACGCGCTGCTCGCGCTGCTGCCGCTCGCCGTGGCGCTGCCGCTCGGGCTGCTGTGGTTCCGCGAGCCGCGCCCCGAGGAACGCCCGCCCGAGCTGCAGGTCCCGGCCGCCGCGCCGGGGTCCGCCGCGAGTCCGGCGGCGGCGCTGCCCGGCGTCACGCTCGCCGAGGCGATGCGCACCCGCGGCTTCTGGCTGCTGTGGGTGTCGATCCTGCTGGTGTCCTTCGCCTACGGCGGCGCGCTGGTGCACCTGCCCTCGATGCTCTCGCCGCTCGGCTTCACGCGCGACGACATCGGCGTGGTGATGGGGGTGTTCGGCCTGTCCATCTTCGCCGGGCGCATCATCACCGGCGCGCTGCTCGACCGCTTCTGGGGGCCGCTCGTCACGCTGCCCATCCTTTGCCTGCCGGCGCTGTCGTGCTGGCTGCTGGCCACGGACCACTCGCTGACGTTCCAGATGGCGATGTTCGCGGCGTTCCTGCTCGGCTTTGCGTCGGGCGCCGAGACCGACCTCATCGCCTACCTCGCTGGCCGCTACTTCGGCATGGCGAACTACGGCAAGATCTACAGCATGCTCTACATGGCCTTCGGCATCGCCACCGCGGTGTCGGCGACGGCCTACGGTTGGGTGCGTGACACGACCGGGAGCTACGACCCGATCCTGTCCGCCGCCGCCGTGATGTTCGTGGTGGGCGCCTGCCTGCTGCTGCTGCTCGGGCCCTACCCCGACTTCGCGGCGCGGGCCGCCGCGAAGGACGCTACCAGCGCACCCAGCCGAGCTGCCAGCTGACGAGGATCAGCCCGCCGAGCGCGATGCGGTAGTAGGCGAAGCCCGCGAAGGAATGCTTGGCGACGAAGCGCAGCAGGAAGCGGATCGCGAGCAGCGCCGCGACGAAGGCCGCCACGCTCGACACCAGCAAGGAGGTCGCCTCACCGGGCGCGAACGGCTCGCGGGCGTCGAGCAGCTTGTAGCCGGTGGCGGCGAACATCACCGGGATCGCCACGAAGAACGAGAACTCGGCGGCGGTGCGGCGGTCGAGGCCGGTGAGCAGCCCGCCCAGGATGGTCGCCGCCGAGCGGCTGGTGCCGGGCACCAGCGCCAACATCTGGAACGCGCCGATGCGCAGCGCGTCGAGCGGCCCCACCTCGTCGATCGACTTCACCCGCTCGACGTGCGGGCGCTTCTCGGCCCACAGGATCAGCAGGCCGCCGACCGCCAGCGCGATCGCCACCGGCACCGGCGAGAAGAGCCGGCTGCGGATGGCGTCCTCGAAGGCGAGCCCCGCGACCGCCGCCGGCAGGAAGGCGAGGAACAGGTTGAGGGTGAACCGCCGCGCGGCGGGGTCGGACACGAGGCCGCGCGCGGTGCCCCATAATCTTTGACGGTACTGCCAGCACACGGCGAGGATGGCCGCGCCCTGCATCACGATCAGCTGCCGGAAGCCGACCTCGTCCTCGAGGCCGAGCGCCGCGCGCGTGAGGATGAGGTGCCCGGTGCTCGAGATCGGCAGGAACTCGGTCAGCCCTTCGACGAGGCCGAGGACGATGTCGATGACCCATTGCATGGACGGCGGCTCAGTCCGGCATCTTGCGGCCGCGGGTCTCGATCACCCAGCCGAGACCGAGCAGCCCGATGATCGGCACGAAGCCCACGTAGAAGAGGGTGTCGACCACGACCGACGGGTCGCCGCGTCCGGCCGCCGCGATGGAGCCGACGAAGAACGGGCCGCCGGCCGCGATGATGCGGCCGATGTTGTAGGTGAAGCCCGAGCCGCTGGCGCGCAGGCGCGTCGGGAAGAGCTCGGGCAGGTAGAAGGTGAAGGCGCCGAAGATGCCGAACACCGTGAGGCCGATGAAGAAGTACATGTAGATGCGGACCTGCGGATCGAGGTCGAGCCCGAAGGTCGCGAGCAGCGACACGGCCGACAGACCGAGGTAGGTGGCGAACATGGGCTTGCGTCCCCAGCGCTTGGCGAGCGGGA
>RFTM01000099.1 GCA_009923475.1 Gammaproteobacteria bacterium
CCTTGCCGAGCAGCGTGGCGCGCACGCGCTGGAAGACGTCGTCCTCGAGGATGCGCTGCTGGTCGCCGAGGTCCTTCTTGACGCGCTCGATCTCGGCGCGCTCGATGGACAGGGCGCGCGAGTCCTTCTCGACGCCGTCGCGCGTGAACACGCGCACGTCGATGACCGTGCCGTCCATGCCCGGGGGCACGCGCAGCGAGGTGTCCTTCACGTCGCTCGCCTTCTCGCCGAAGATCGCGCGCAGCAGCTTCTCTTCCGGCGTCAGCTGGGTCTCGCCCTTGGGGGTGACCTTGCCGACCAGGATGTCGCCCGCGCGGACCTCGGCGCCGATGAAGGCGATGCCGGCCTCGTCGAGCTTGTTGAGCGCCTGCTCGCCGACGTTCGGGATGTCGGCGGTGATCTCCTCGGAGCCGAGCTTGGTGTCGCGCGCGACGCAGGTCAGCTCCTCGATGTGGATGGTCGTGAAGCGGTCTTCCTGGACCACGCGCTCGGAGATGAGGATGGAGTCCTCGAAGTTGTAGCCGTTCCAGGGCATGAACGCGACCAGCATGTTCTGGCCGAGCGCGAGCTCGCCGAGGTCGGTCGAGGGACCGTCGGCCAGCACGTCGCCGCGGGCGATCTTGTCGCCGGCCGACACCAGCGGACGCTGGTTGATGCAGGTGTTCTGGTTGGAGCGGGTGTACTTGGTGAGGTTGTAGATGTCTACGCCCGGCTCGTTGGCCGCGGTCTCGGCGTCGTCGACGCGCACCACGATGCGCGACGCGTCCACCGAGTCGACCACGCCGCCGCGGCGCGCGACCACGGTCACGCCCGAGTCGATGGCGACCGGACGCTCCATGCCCGTGCCCACGAGCGGGGCCTCGGTGCGCAGCGTCGGCACGGCCTGGCGCTGCATGTTCGAGCCCATGAGCGCGCGGTTGGCGTCGTCGTGCTCGAGGAACGGGATCAGCGAGGCGGCCACCGACACGATCTGCTTCGGCGACACGTCCATGTAGTTGATGCGCTCGCGCGGCATCAGCGTGAACTCGTTCTGGTAGCGGCAGGACACGAGGTCGTCGGACAGCTGGCCGCGGCCGTCGGCGCGGGCGTTGGCCTGCGCGATGGCGAACTCGCCCTCCTCGATCGCCGACAGGTAGTCGATCTTGTCGGTGACGCGGCCGTTCTCGACGCGGCGGTACGGCGTCTCGAGGAAGCCGTACTCGTTGGTGCGGGCGTAGACCGACAGCGAGTTGATGAGGCCGATGTTCGGGCCTTCAGGGGTCTCGATGGGGCAGACGCGGCCGTAGTGGGTCGGGTGCACGTCGCGCACCTCGAAGCCCGCGCGCTCGCGCGTCAGGCCGCCGGGCCCGAGCGCCGAGACGCGGCGCTTGTGGGTGACCTCGGACAGCGGGTTGTTCTGGTCCATGAACTGGCTGAGCTGCGAGGAGCCGAAGAACTCCTTGACGGCCGCCGCCACGGGCTTGGCGTTGATCATGTCCTGCGGCATGAGCGGCTCGCTCTCGGCGATGTTCAGCCGCTCCTTGACCGCGCGCTCGACGCGCACCAGGCCGACGCGGAAGGCGTTCTCGGCCATCTCGCCCACCGAGCGAACGCGGCGGTTGCCGAGGTGGTCGATGTCGTCGACGTTGCCGTCGCCGTTGCGGATGGCGATCAGCACCTTGAGGACGTCGAGGATGTCCTCCTTGGAGAGGACGTTCGAGCCGACGATCTCCTTGCGGCCGACGCGGCGGTTGAACTTCATGCGGCCCACGGGCGACAGGTCGTAGCGCTCGGGGTTGAAGAACAGGTTCTGGAACAGGTTCTCGGCGGCGTCGCGGGTGGGCGGCTCGCCGGGGCGCATCATGCGGTAGATCTCGACCAGCGCCTCGAGGCGGTTCTTGGTCGGGTCGACGCGCAGCGTGTCGGAGACGTACGGGCCGCGGTCGAGGTCGTTGACGAACAGCGTGCGGACCTTGTCGATGCCGGCCTCGATCATCTTCTCGGCCGAGACCGCGGTGATGACCTCGTTGGCCTTGGCGATGATCTCGCCGGTGCCGGTGTCGACCACGTCGTGCGCGAGGATCTTGCCGTAGATGTAGTCGCGGGGCACGGCGAGCTTGCGGACGCCGGCGTCCTCGAGCTGGCGCACGTGGCGCGCCGTGATGCGGCGGCCTTCCTCGACGATCACCTGGTCGCCGATGCGGATCTCGAAGGAGGCCGTCTCGCCGCGCAGGCGCGCCGGCACGAGCTCGAGCGCCACCTCGTCGCGGGACAGCAGGAAGGTGTTCTGGTCGAAGAAGGTGTCGAGGATCTCGCCGTCGCCCATCTCGAGGGCGCGCAGCAGCACCGTGACCGGCAGCTTGCGGCGGCGGTCGATGCGGGCGAACACGTAGTCCTTGGCGTCGAACTCGAAGTCGAGCCACGAGCCGCGGTAGGGGATGATGCGGGCGTTGAACAGAAGCTTGCCCGAGGAGTGCGACTTGCCGCGGTCATGGTCGAAGAACACGCCCGGGCTGCGGTGCAGCTGCGAGACGATGACCTTCTCGGTGCCGTTGACCACGAAGGTGCCGCTGTCGGTCATGAGCGGCAGCTCGCCGAGGTAGACCTCCTGCTCGCGGATGTCCTTGATGGGCTTCGGGGTGCCCGAGGCCTCCTTGTCGTACACCACGAGGCGGACCTTGACGCGCAGCGGCGCGGCGTAGGTGAGCCCGCGCAGCTGGCATTCCTTGACGTCGAACGGCGGCTCGCCGAGGCGGTAGCCGACGTACTGCAGCTCCGCGTTGCCCGAGTAGCTCGAGATCGGGAACACGGTCTTGAAGGCCGCATGCAGGCCCTTGTCCTCGCGCGCTTCCTCGGCCTTGTCGGCCTGCAGGAACTTGCGATAGGACTCGAGCTGGATGGCGAGCAGGTCGGGCGTCTCGAGGACGCTGCCCTGCTTGCCGAAGTTCTTGCGGATGCGCTTCTTCTCGGTGAAGGAGTACGCCATCTGGACCACCTCTGTCGTCAATTTGCCGCGGGGACGACGGCGCGACCGGGGCCTTGCGGCCCCGGTCGCCCGTGCATCCATCTTGCGAAGCCGGTTCCCACCGTCTGGTACGGCGGGATTACTTGATCTCGACCTTCGCGCCGGCCTCTTCGAGCTTCTTCTTCATGGTCTCGGAATCGGCCTTGTTCACGCCGTCCTTGACCGTGCCCGGCACGGCCTCGACCAGGTCCTTCGCTTCCTTCAGGCCGAGGCCCGTCAGTTCGCGCACGACCTTGATGACGCCGACCTTCTTGTCCGCCGGATACTCCTTGAGGATGACGGTGAACTCCGTCTTCTCCTCGGCCGGAGCGGCCGCGGCCGCCGGGCCCGCCACGGCGGCGACGGCCACCGGGGCAGCGGCGGTGACGCCGAACTTCTTCTCCATGTCGGAGATGAGCTCGACGACCTGCATGATGCTCATGTTGGAGATCGCTTCGAGGATTTCGTCCTTGCTAACAGCCATTGTCTTGACTCCAAAAGTTTAGGGATGGCAACAAGTTCAGCCGCTGGTGGCCTGCTTGGCGTCGCGGACAGCCGCGACGGTGCGGACCAGCTTGGTGTGGGGCGCGGCCAGCGTGCGGACGAACTTCTCGATCGGGGCCTTGAGGGTCCCCAGCAGGATCGAGAGAGCCTGTTCGCGCGTCGGCAGCGAGGCGACCTTCTCGATGTCCGAACCCGGCAGCACCTGGCCACCGAGCGACACGAGGGTCGCGACGAGCTTGTCGTTGCCCTTCGCGAAGTCCTTGACCACGCGCGCAGCCGCGCCCGGGTCGTCCTTCGAGAAGGCGAGGACGAGCGGACCCTTGAGTCGGGCACCGAACGCCTCGAACGACGTGCCGGCCATGGCCTTGCGCGCCAGCGTGTTCTTGACGACACGCATGTACACGCCTTGCGCACGGGCCTTGGCACGCAGCTCGGTCATCTGCGAGACCGTGATGCCACGATACTCGGCAGCGACCACGGATTGCGCATCGGCCGCAATCTCCGCCACTTCCTTCACCAGCGCTTTCTTGTCTTCGAGGTTTAGAGGCACTTGTAAAACTCTCCTCTCCTGAAGATCACACACCGGCCGGCGGCTCGCGCCGCCTGCCGGACCTTTCGACGGTGACCTTCATGCGAGGACGATCCTCGTATGAGCGGCGCACCACCTGCGCAGGCGATCATTAAGGGCTGGCGGAACGCATCAGCCGTTCCCCTGCCCGCCTGCGGTCTTCGATGGAACCCGGCGGCTCGCGCCGCCGGACCCGCAACGATCCGAAAAAAAACCTGCCCTCGCGCGGCCTCAGAGGCCGAGCGAGGACTGCTCCACCTGCACGCCCGGACCCATGGTCGAGGAGAGCGTCAGGCGCTTGAGGTACACGCCCTTGGCGTTCGCCGGCTTCGCCTTCTGCAGGTCGGCCAGCAGCGCCAGGAGGTTGTCCTTCAGCTGGGCGGGCTCGAAGCTCGCCTTGCCGATGGTGCAGTGCACGATGCCGGCCTTGTCGACGCGGTAGCGCACCTGGCCGCTCTTGGCGTTCTTGACCGCACCGGCGACGTCCGGGCTCACGGTGCCGACCTTGGGGTTCGGCATGAGGCCGCGGGGGCCGAGGATCTGGCCGAGCTGGCCGACGACGCGCATCGCATCCGGGCTCGCGATGACGACGTCGAAGTCGATCTGGCCGGCCTTCACCTTCTCGGCGAGGTCTTCGAGGCCGACGATGTCGGCGCCGGCGGCCTTGGCCGCCTCCTGGTTGCGGCCGGAGGTGAACACCGCGACGCGCACCGACTTGCCGATGCCGTGCGGCATCACGGTGGAACCGCGCACCTGCTGGTCGGACTTGGAGGCGTCGATGCCGAGGTTGACCGCGGCGTCGACCGATTCGTTGAACTTGGCCTTGGCGAACTCCTTGACGAGACGCAGCGCGTCGTCGACGGGATAGGCCTTGCCGGGGGGCAGGGCGTCCTTCCAGGGCTTCATGCGCTTGGCTACGGCGGGCATGTCAGAGTCCCTCCACGTCGACGCCCATCGAACGGGCGCTGCCCGCGATGGTGCGCACCGCGGCGTCGAGATCGGCGGCGGTGAGGTCAGGGGTCTTGGTCTTGGCGATCTCCTCGAGCTGGGCGCGGGTGATCTTGCCGACCTTGGCGGTGTTCGGCGTGCCGCTGCCCTTCTCGATGCCGATCGCCTTGCGGATCAGCACCGCCGCGGGCGGCGTCTTCATGATGAAGGTGAAGCTGCGGTCCGCGTACACGGTGATCACCACCGGGATCGGCAGGCCCTTCTCCAGCTTCTGCGTCGCAGCGTTGAACTGCTTGCAGAACTCCATGATGTTGACGCCCTGCTGGCCGAGTGCCGGACCGATGGGCGGGGACGGGTTGGCCGAGCCTGCAGGGACCTGCAGCTTGACGTACCCCTGTACTTTCTTTGCCATCTACTTCTCTCCTGGGTGCGAACGCCCGCCTCTCGTGCGGGCTCCCCATGCGCTTCCTTGCCACCACGCCGCGCGATCCTTCGCGCGACGCCAAAAATCCCGCCCGGCGTCGCCGCTCAGGCCTTCTCGACCTGCGAGAAGTCGAGCTCGACGGGCGTCGAGCGCCCGAGGATCTGCACCGCCACCTGCAGGCGGTTCTTCTCGTAGTTGACGTTCTCGACCACGCCGCTGAAGTCGTTGAACGGTCCGTGCGTCACGCGCACCACCTCGCCCGGCTCGAAGATGACCTTCGGCCGCGGCTTCTCGACGCCCTCTTCGACGCGGCGCAGGATCTGGTTGGCCTCGCGGTCGCTGATCGGCGCGGGCTTCTCCTTGGTGCCGCCGATGAAACCGAGCACCTTGGGGACCTCGTGCACGAGGTGCCAGGTCTGCTCGTCCATCTCCATCTGCACGAGCACGTAGCCCGGGTAGAACTTGCGCTCGCTCTTGCGCTTCACGCCCTCGCGCATCTCGACCACCTCTTCGGTGGGCACGAGGATCTCGCCGAACTTCGCCTCGCAGCCGGCGCGCTTGATGCGCTCCTTGAGGCCTTCGGCCACGCGGTGCTCGAAGTTGGAGTAGGCATGCACGACGTACCAACGCATGGCCATGATCAGCTCCCGGCCCCGCCGCCGAGCAGCGCGCGCGTGCCCCAACCGAGCAGCGAGTCGACCCCCCAGAAGAAGAGCGACATCACCACCACGAACACGAACACCACGAGCGTCATCGAACCTGTCTCCTCGCGGGTCGGCCAGAACACCTTGTAGAGCTCGACGCGCGCCTCGAGGAAGAACTTCCAGAGGGCGCTGCCGTAGCCCGAGAACGCGAACACCAGCCCGCCCAGCACCAGCGAACCGGCGAAGGCCGGCCAACGCCAGCCCTCCGACGGCCCGCCCTTGAGCAGGTAGAAGGCGAAGATGCCCGCGGCCACGATCAGCACCGCGGCCCAGAGCTTCGCCTTGTCGGCGCCGGTGACGCCTTCCTGATGTGCGACTTCGTTCATTGTCGACCCTGAGTGGCAGGCCAGGAGGGAATCGAACCCCCAACCTGCGGTTTTGGAGACCGCCGCTCTGCCAATTGAGCTACTGGCCTGTGGAATCCCTGCCTGTTACTTCAGGATCTTCGCGACCACGCCGGCGCC
>RFTM01000100.1 GCA_009923475.1 Gammaproteobacteria bacterium
TCACCGCCCAGGGCGAGGCCGAAGCCCGCGCCGGCGGCGACGCCGTTGACGGCCACGACGAGCGGCGCGTCCATGCGCGCGAACAGCGCGATGGCGGCATGCAGCGGGGTCGTGATGTCGCGCAGCATCCCGCCGGCCTGCTCGCCCGCGGCCGCAAACGCCGGCACGTCGCCCCCGCCGCTGAACATCCGACCGCGGCCGGTGAGGATCACGGCCCGGATGCCGGGCTCGGCGGCGCAGCGCTCCGCGGCGGCGAGCAGGTCTGTGGCGAGCCGCAGGTCGATGGCGTTGGCGGCGTCCGGCCGGTCGAGGGTCAGCGTCACGATGTCGCCGTCGCGGCGGAGGTCAACGGTGGTCGGGGGCATCGGGGTCTCCGAGTGAGGATGCGGCGTGGATGCGGCGCGGCTGGTAGGGCAGCACCTCCAGCAGGTCGCCGGCGCGCAGCCGGCGTTGCAGGCCGCGCCAGAAGTCGGCGGTCAGCAGGTCGCCGTGCGCGCGCAGGAAGGCCTCGCGCTGCGCGTCGGTGAAGGCGAGGAAGTTGAGGAAGGTCTCCGGGAAGACGTCGTTGTCGGCCACGTAGAACCAGGTCTCGCCTCGCATCTCGTCCTCGTCGTTGGAGGCCTGCGGGACGTCGCGGAAGCGGCAATCGGTGACGCGGCAGAGCTCGTCGTAGTCGTAGAAGATCACGCGGCCGTGGCGGGTGACGCCGAAGTTCTTGAGCAGCAGGTCGCCTGCGAACACGTTGGAGAGCGCGAGGTCGCGGATCGCCTGTCCGTAGTCGAGCACCGCGCGCAGCGCCGTCGCCTCGTCGGCCTCGCGCAGCAGGATGTTGAGCGGCACCATGCGCCGCTCGATGTACATGTGGTCGAAGACGAGGTCGTCGCCGTCTTCATGCACGCTCTCGGCCGCCTCGGCGGCGAGCTCCTCGAGCAGCGCGGGCGCGAAGCGGGCGCGGGGCAGCCGCACGCGCTTGAACTCCTGCGCGTCGACGAGACGGCCCGCGCGGTCGTGGCGGAACACGAACTGATACTTGTCGAGCACATCCTGGCGCAGGATGTTCTTGACCGGCGGGAAGCGGTCGCGGATCAGCTTGAAGACCACGTCCAGCGAGGGCAGGGTGAAGCAGATCATCACGAGCCCGCGTTCGCCGCGCGCGTGCGCGAAGAGGTCGTCCGAGCTCGCAAGGTGGCGCGCGAGCTCGCGATAGCGCTCGGTCTTGCCTTGCCGGGCGCGGCCGAGCACCGTGAAGAGCTCCGACAGCGGCTTGCGGGGCAGCAGCCGGCGCAGGAACACCACCGCTTCGACCACGCGCTCGAGGTCGGCATGGAAGTAGGAGCGGGCGAAGCCGAACACGATGCTGACGTCGTCCTCGTCCAGCATCACCACGTCGACCAGCAAGCCCGGCTCGGTGTGCTGCAGCGCCGATGTCGGGGTCGACGCCCACGGTGCCGAACAGGCGCCGCGACACGGAGCTGAAGAAGGTGCGGGCGAAGGCGGCGTCCGGGAGTCCGGCGCTGCGCTGCGCGAAGCGGTCGCGGGCCTCTCGCCACAGGCTGCGGTCGGCGGCCGCATCGCCGAGCTCGCGCTGCAGCGCCTCGACGGTGCGGGTCACCCAGGCGTCGTAGAGGTCGATGCGCTCGGTGGCGTCCTGCTGGGCGCCATGCCAGTCGCGCGCCTCGAAGCGGCCCTGCGCGCGGCGCGTGACCGCGCGGAAGTCGGCGTTGTAGCCGGCGAAAGCCGAGGCGATGCGCCGCGCGACGTCCTCGATGCGGACGCTCACGACGACCACCGCCCCGGCGCCCGGCCGGTCAGAGGTTGCGGATCAGCGCGTCGGCGAACTCGCTGCACTTGACCTCGGTGGCGCCTTCCATGAGCCGCGCGAAATCGTAGGTGACCGTCTTCTGGCCGATGGTGCGGTCCATCGCGGTGATGATGGCGTCCGCGGCCTCGGTCCAGCCCATGTAACGCAGCATCATCTCGCCCGAGAGCAGCACCGAACCCGGGTTGACCTTGTCGAGGTTGGCGTACTTGGGCGCGGTGCCGTGGGTCGCCTCGAACACCGCGTGGCCGGTCACATAGTTGATGTTGGCGCCCGGCGCGATGCCGATGCCGCCGACCTGGGCCGCGAGGGCGTCCGAGAGGTAGTCGCCGTTCAGGTTGCAGGTGGCGAGCACGTCGAACTCGTCGGGGCGCGTGAGCACCTGCTGCAGCGTGATGTCGGCGATGGCGTCCTTGATGATGATCTTGCCGGCCTTCTTGGCGGCGTCCATCTCGGCGTTGGCCGCCTTCTCGCCCTGCTCGGCCTTGGTGCGCTCCCACTGCTCCCAACCGTAGGTCTGGCCGGGGAAGTCGCGCTCGGCGAGGGCATACGACCAGTTGCGGAAGGCGCCTTCCGTGAACTTCTGGATGTTGCCCTTGTGGACGATGGTCACGCTCTTGCGCTTGTTGGCGATGGCGTATTCGACGGCCGCACGGAACAGGCGCTCCGTGCCTTCCTGCGACACGGGCTTGATGCCGATGCCCGAGGTGTCCGGGAAGCGGATCTTGGCGTAGGCCTTGGGGAAGTGCTGCTTGAAGAGCTCCTTGAACTTGCGGTTCTCCTCGGAGCCCTGCTCGAACTCGATGCCGGCGTAGATGTCCTCGGTGTTCTCGCGGAAGATCACCATGTCGACCTTCTCGGGCGCCTTGACGGGCGAGGGCACGCCCTTGAACCAGCGCACCGGGCGCAGACAGACGTAGAGGTCGAGCAGCTGGCGCAGCGCGACGTTCAGGGAGCGGATGCCGCCGCCGACGGGCGTGGTGAGCGGGCCCTTGATCGAGACCAGGTACTCGCGGCAGGCCGCGACGGTCTCGTCCGGCAGCCAGGTGTTGAAGAGCTTGTGCGACTTCTCGCCCGCGTAGACCTCCATCCAGTGGATCTTGCGGGCGCCGCCATAGGCCTTGGCCACGGCGGCGTCGATGACGCGCACCGAGGCGCGCCAGATGTCGGGGCCGGTGCCGTCGCCCTCGATGAAGGGCACGATGGGGTTGGCGGGGACGGCGAGCTTGCCGTCGCGGATGCTGATCTTGGCGCCGCCGGCGGGCGGCGTCAGGGTGACCGGTGTGGCCGTGGACATGGTGTGACAGGACTCCTGTGATGGCGCGCGACCGCTGGAACCCCCAAGGCCGCTGCACGCCTCGAATTTTAGCATAGGGGCAGGGGGCCGATTCCGGGACCCAAGTCGCTAGAATGTGCCGATGGCCAAGACGCTCGCATCGACGCCCGCCGCCGACGGCTACCGCATGCCGGGCGAGTTCGAACCGCACCGCGGTTGCTGGATGCTGTGGCCGGTACGGCCCGACAACTGGCGGCGCGGCGCGGGGCCGGCGCAGCGCGCGTTCGCGGCCGTCGCTGCGGCGATCTCGCGGTTCGAGCCGGTGACGGTCGGCGCATCCGCGGCGCAGTACGAGGCGGCGCGGGCGTTGCTCGCCCCCGCCGTGCGCGTCGTCGAGCTCTCGAGCGATGATGCGTGGATGCGCGATGTCGGCCCCACGGGCGTCATCGACGACCACGGCGCCGTGCGCGGCGTCGATTGGGTGTTCAACGCCTGGGGCGGCCATCACGGCGGCCTCTACCACCCTTGGGACCAGGACGATGCCGTGGCCCGCAAGGTGCTCGAGGTCGAGCGGCTCGACCGCTACCGCGCGCCCATGGTCTGCGAGGGCGGGGCGATCCACGCCGACGGCGAGGGCACGCTGCTCGTCACCGAACAGTGCTTGCTCAACCGCAACCGCAACCCGACGCTGGGACGACGCCAGATCGAGACGCTGCTGCGCGCCTACACGGGCGCGACGACCATCCTGTGGCTCGGCCAGGGCGTGTTCAACGACGAGACCGACGGCCACATCGACAACCTCGCCTGCTTCACCGCGCCGGGCGAGGTCGCGCTCACCTGGACCGACAACCCGCGCGACCCCCAGCACGCGATCTCGCGGGATGCGTTCGAGCGGCTGATGGACGCGCGAGACGCCCGCGGGCGACGCCTGAAGGTCCACAAGCTGCCGATGGCTGGCCCCCTGCGCACCACGCGCGCCGAGGCGGCGGGCGTCGTGACCGGCACGGGCGCGAAGCCGCGTCCGGCAGGCGAGCGCTTGGCCGCGAGCTACGTCAATTTCTACATCGCCAACGGCGGCGTGGTCGTGCCGCTGCTCGATGCGCGCACCGACCGCGCGGCGCTCGCCAAGATCCGCCGCATGTTCCCGGGCCGCAAGGTGGTGGGCGTGCCCGCGCGCGAGATCCTGCTCGGCGGCGGCAACATCCACTGCATCACGCAGCAGATCCCTGCGGGCTCGCCACGGCCCAGGCTTGCGGCGCGGGGGCGGCGCTGATGGCGCGCTCGGAGCGTGGCGACCTGCCTGCCAAGCTGCGGGTGCCGCCCGGCAAGGCCTGCAAGCTGCGCGATCCCGACGCGTCGCACACCTATGGTTGGGACCGTGCCGCGGCCGAGGCCGTCACCGCCGACAACCTGCGCCGCCTCGGCGAGCTGCAGTTCAAGATGTACGCCGATGCGCGGCATGCCGTGCTCGTGGTGCTGCAGGCCATCGATGGCGGCGGCAAGGACAGCACCATCCGCCGCGTGTTCGGCGCCTTCAACCCTCAGGGCTGCAACGTGGTCGCCTTCAAGGCGCCCTCGGCCGAAGAATTGTCGCGGGATTTCCTGTGGCGCGTGCACCGGCATGTGCCCGCGCGCGGGCAGGTCACCGTGTTCAACCGCTCCCACTACGAGGACGTGCTGGTGGCGCGGGTCGACGAGCTCGTGCCGCGCGCCGTGTGGTCCGCGCGTTACGCCCAGATCAATGATTTCGAGCGGCTGCTCGCCGAATCCGGCACGCGGGTGGTGAAGATCTTCCTGCACATCAGCCACAAGGAACAGAAGCTGCGCTTCGAGGAGCGGCTCGCGACACGCGAGAAGCAGTGGAAGTTCGACCCCGCCGACCTCGACAAGCGCCGCCGTTGGGCGGCCTACCGCCAGGCCTTCGAGGCGGCGCTGGGGCGCTGCAGCACGCCGCATGCACCGTGGTACGTGATCCCCGCCGACCGCAAGTGGTTCCGTGACCTCGCGGTGTCGCAGATCCTGCGCCGCGAGATCGAGAGCCTGCCGCTCGAGTGGCCGAAGCCGGCCTACGATCCGTCGAAGATCAGGGTGGTTTGATCCGATGAGTGGAGTGAGCTCGGTCGCCCTCACTCGCTCTGCCACGCGACGCTGACGAAAACGCTGCGTCGCCGCGCGGGGAAATACCGCCAGTCGCCCTGCGCGAAGTCGGCGCGGTCGGCGTAGAGGGTGTCGGCGAGGTTTTCGACCTCGAGGCTGGCGCGCCAGTGCGTTGAGGCCTGCCAGGCGATGCGCAGGTTTCCGACGTCATGGCCGGGATAGCGGCGGGCGTTGGCGGCATCGGCGAAGTACGCCCCGACCTGCCGCCACTCGAGCGTCGCCTGCCACGCGGGGTGCGGAATCCAGGTCGCCGCCCAGTGGTGCAGGCGCCGCGGCGCGGTGTCGATGTCGCGTCCGCGTACGATCGTCTCGCCGCCCTCGATGGCGGCGTCGAAGTCGTACTCGTGGCGGGCGTAGCTGCCGTTGGCGTCGAAGCGCAAGGCCGCAACGGGCTGCCACGCGAACTCGTACTCGAGGCCCTCGTGCCGGGTGCGGCCGCCCGTGACATTGAAGCCGTTGGCATCGCGCAAGATCACCTGACGCTTGCGCTGGGTGTAGGCGGAAATGGAGGCTGCGTAGCGCTCGCCGGTGACGCGCCACCCCGCCTCGAGCGCGGACATGCGCTCCGAATCGAGGTCCGCGACCGACTGGTTGCGCTGCAGGCGGTAGAGTTCAGTGATCTCCGGTGGACGGAAGCCGTCGCTCGCCGTCACGTAGACCATAGAGCGCGCACCCGTGCGGTATTGCAGTTCCAGCCGCGGCGTGAAGTCCGTGAAGCGGTCGCTGCGGTCGGCGGGGCGGCTGTAGAGGCAGGGGCCGGGCACGCAGGGTGTGCCGTCCTCGGCGGTGTTGCCGTCGCGCATGCGGTTGTCGTAGCGGTAGCGGGTCTCATCGAGCCGCGTGGACAACCGCCACTGGAACGGCGACTCGCCGGTGCTCGCGAGGCTGCCGTGCAGCGCCGCGCCTCTGACCTCGACCGCATAGTCGTAATGCCGTCCTGCGGGGCGGATCGCGCGCGCGGCAGCGCTTCCCTCGAGGGTCGGGCCGTCCTGCACCTCCAGCAGGAAAGTGTCGGCGAGTTCGGCATCGAGGCCGAGCCGCCACTCGAGGCCATGGTCGGCGTGGGCGTCGGCGGCGTGGCCATCCCCGGACCTCCGTGTGCGCGCGTACGAGAGCGCGACGCTCTGCTGGCCGTTCCGCTCCAGCGGCTTGCCGAGCAGGAAGTGCTGCAGGAAGACCATACGCGAGCGGCGCAAGATGCCGCGCCATTCGTCACGGCCGCCGGCGTCGTCCTCGCGCAGCCACTCGGCCGAGATCCGCGCGGCATCGGCATCGCGGAAGGCCTCGGGGTTCGGGTTCGTCGTGCGCAGCGCCGGGTC